>NZ_JBEOWS010000181.1:0-19416 GCF_040296125.1 Streptomyces sp. NPDC002265
GAACACCACCGGGTCGCCCGGCGCCAGTTCGCGCGCGGCGAGCGCGGCGACCGCGGTGAGGTTGTCCGGACGACGGCCGGGATCGCGGTCGAGTCGGTACAGCGGCAGCTGCCCGACGAACGCGAGGGCGACGGCGGACACACCCGCGAGGGCGACGGCGGGCGGCCGGACGGACGGGCCGGCGGACGGCGGACCCGGCGCCGCGGCAGGCAGCACCCGGTCGGCTCCGGCGGCCGCCAGCAGCGGCGCGCCCGCCAGCGCGAACAGCACGTACCGGTCGTCGTACATCGGCCGCACCTGCGACAGGGCCATCAGGGCCAGGGGCGGCAGCACCGCCAGCGGCAGCGCCACCCGGACCAGCGCCGAGCGCCGCAGCGCCGTCGCGGCCACGACGACGAGGCCGACGTACACCCACGACGCCCAGTCCGCGCGGCCGGTGAACTGCCACAGCAGCCGCTGCGCCGCCCCGGCGTCCGGTGGCGTCAGCCACGCCACCTGGCCCGACTGCCGGCCCGAGAGGAGCGCCAGGGGCGACACCAGCAGCAGCGCGCCGCCGGCCGCGGCCGCCCAGCGGCACCACTCCCGGCGTACGGCCCGCGCGAGCGCGAGGGTCACGGCGTGGGCGGGCAGCATCAGCACCGCCAGTTCGTGCAGCAGGCAGGTGACGGCGACGAGCACCGCGTACGGCCACCACGGCCGCCCGTCCAGGGCCTTCGCCAGCCACAGCGTCGCCCCGGCGGCCCCGGCCGCGACCAGGGCGTACGACCGGCCCTCCTGCGCGTAGTGACCGACCATCGGGGTGATCGCGTACAGCAGTCCGGCCCACAGGCCGACCCGCGGCCGGGCCAGCCGGCTGCCGAGCGCCGCCATCAGACCGGCCGCGGCGGACGCGGCGACGACGGACGGCAGCCGCAGCAGGACCTCGTCCGCGACCACGCCGGACCCGGGGACGGCGAGGACGGCGTGCATGAACAGGTAGTAGAGGCCGTGCACCGCGTCCACGCCGTGCAGCAGCCGCCAGATCTGCGGTACCGAGCGCCGCGCGACCTGAAGGGTGACGGCCTCGTCGCGCCAGGTGCCGCCGCGGTCCAGGTCCCACAGTCCGAGCCCGAGCATGACGGCGGCGGGCACGGCCACCGCCAGGACACCCGCCGCGCCCGCCGCGTCGCCGCCCGGGCGCCTCGGCCTTCCGCTCACCACGACACCGATTTTGTACTATTAATCAATGGTTCTTGCGCATTGACGGCGTATCACCTCGGATGAGGCACCCGTCCGGCTTACGATCCGCCGTGATGACACGTCGCCACCGCCTCCTTCCGCTGGCCTCCGCCTGGCTCGTCACCCGCGCCCTGATGCTGTGGCTGCTCGCCCACGACTCCCTGCCGCTGCTGGGCGGCCGAGTCGCGCGGGAGGTGTGGCGGCTGTACCACCACTGGTACGTCGTCCTCTCGCACGGCGCCTTCCCGGCGCACGACCGGCTGTGGCAGTACCCGCCGGGCGCCGGGGCGGTGCTGCTCGCGCCCGGCCTGCTGCCGGGACTGACGTACCTCCAGGCGTTCGTCGTCATCACCCTCGCGGCGGACGCGTCGGTCACGGCGGCGCTGGCCCGTACCGGCCTGCGGCCCGGCCACAGCCTGCTCGGGGCCGGGCTGTGGGTCGGCGCCCTGCCGCTGCTGCTGCGGCTGCCGTTCGCGCGCTACGACGTCCAGGTCACGGTGCTCGCGATGCTCGCCCTGCTGGCGCTGTCGCGCTCCCCCCGGGTGTGCGGGGCGATCGCGGCGCTGGCGGCGCTGGTGAAGGTGTGGCCGCTGCTGGTGCTGGTGGGGGTGGCGAAGGGGCGGGCCACCCGGTCGGCGTGGACCTGGGCGGCGATCGCGGGAGCCGTGGTCTTCGCCTCGCTCGCGGCGCTGTTCCACAACCCCCTCGCGTTCCTGTGGCAGCAGGGCGGCCGGGGCGTGCAGATCGAGTCCCTCGGCGGCACGGTCCTCAACCTTGCGACCCGTGCGGGCTGGCCGGGCCGGGTGGACTACCGGTACGGCTCGATGGAGTTCACCGGCCCGTACGTCACCACGGTCGCGCACATCGCGCTCGCCCTCACCGCCGTCGTCTTCGGGCTGCTGGTGCTGTGGCGGCTGCGGGCCCGGCGGTGGACCGAGGCGACCCCGCTCGACGCCGCGCTGAGCGCCGTGCTGCTGTTCACCGCCACCAGCCGGGTGATCAGCCCGCAGTACATGGTCTGGCTGCTCGGCCTGGCCGCCGTGTGCCTGACCTCGCGGCACACCACCCAGCGTCCGGTGGCCTGGCTGATCGTGGCGGCCACCGCGGTGAGCACCGTCGTGTTCCCCCTCTACTACAGCGACGTCGTCGCCTCCACCTGGACCGGGTGTGCGCTGATGTTCGTCCGCAACGGACTGCTGGCCACGGCCGCCGTCCTGTCGTTCGTCCGTCTGTGGCGGTCCGCGCACACCGACCCTGCGGAGCCCTCCGCACCCACCGGCCGTCCGCGGGCCGGGCACACCGAACCTGCCGGGCGCACCGACCGTCCGTGGCGTGCCGGGCACGCCGAAAGCCCCTCCTCCGACTCGGCCCCCTGGACCTCATGCCCCACCTCGCCCCCCACCAGGTCTCCGTCGTCGTCATCGGCCACAACGACGCCGCGCATGTGACCGACGCCGTGCGCTCGGCCCTCGCGCAGGGCTCCGCCGTCCGCGAGGTCGTCGCCGTCGACGACTGCTCGACCGACGGCAGCGCCGAGCTGCTCACCCGGCTCGCCGGGACGGAGCCGCGGCTGCGGGTGGTACGGCACCCGGTCAACAGCGGCGGCTGCGGCACCCCGCGCAACACCGGGCTCGACACGGTCACCGCGCCGTACGTGATGTTCCTCGACAGCGACGACGTACTGCCGCCGGGCGCGGTCGACGCGCTGCTCACCGCGGCGGTCGAGGAGGACGCCGAGGTGGCCGGCGGGCTGTGCGTACGCCGCGAGCTGCCCTCCGGGCGCGAGGTGCCCTGGCAGCGGCGCCTGTACGCGGCGCGCGCCGTGGTCGGGCGCCCGGCGCAGCACCCCCTGCTGGTCCGCGACACGCTCTGCGTCAACAAGCTCTACCGCACCGCGTTCCTGGCCTCGCACGGCATCCGCTTCCCCGAGGGCGGCTTCCGCTACGAGGACTTCGTCTTCACCGCGCGCGTGCTCGCCGCGGACCCCCGCATCGTCCTGGTCCCGGACCGGGTGTACGTGTGGCACGTCCGCCGGTCCGCCGAGCGGCTGTCGATCTCCCTGGACCGCGCGGGCATCGACAACTGGCGGGCCCGCACCCGGGCGAGCCGGGCCGCCCACGAGATCCTGCTGGGCGCCGGGCAGAAGGAGCTCGCGCGGGCGGCGCGCGCCAAGTTCCTCGACCACGAGCTGCGCCTGTACCTGCGTGAACTGGGGCTGCGCGACGAGTCGTACCGGCACGACTGGTGGGCGCACACCCGGGAGTACCTCGCGGCGTACGACGCCGCCGACCTCGGTGCCCGCCCCGCCGCCCCGGGCCGTCTCCTCGCGCAGGTCGTCCTGGCCTCCCCCGGACCGCGCGACCTGCCCCGGCTCGGCGAGCTGGCCGCCCGCCCGGCACGTCTGCTGCCGCCCTACGCGCGCGCGGCCGACGGCACGCCCGTCTGGTCCGCCGACCTCCCCCAGGTCACCCTGGACTCCCTGCTGACCTGCCCGGTCCTGCTCCTTCCGGTCGCCGTCGACGCACGGCTGCGGCCCCGCGCGCGGGGCACCGTGCTGCGGCTGCGCCTGCACGAGCTGTACGGCCGGATGGCGGCGGCGGGGCCCGAGGCGCTGGAGGTGGAGTGGCGGCCGCGCGACGGCGCGCCGGGCCGGGCCGGCGCCACGCGCACCGGGGACGCCCGGTGGCGCCGTACCGCCGCGCTCGCACCCGCCCCGGACGGCACCTGGACCGCCGAGACACCGGTGGACCTGGCCGCGCTGGCGGCGTACGGCACGGGCACCTGGGACCTGCGGCTGCGGGTGCTGTTCGCGGACGGCGCGAGCCGCGAGACGACGGCGCACGCCGTCGGGGGCGCGGGTCTGCTGCGCCGTCGCGCCGTGGTGAGCGCCCGGCACGCCGTCGTCCTCGTGCAGCCCTACGCCACCCACTCCGGGGCGCTGGCCCTGCGGCTGGCGCCGGGAGCGGGGGGAATCGTCTCCGTCGCCCATGCGAGGCTGCGCCGGCTGATCGTCCGAGAGCGGCACCGGCCGCCGCCGCGCGCGGAACAGAGGGGTGCCGCCGGGCGGATCACAGAGCCTTGAGTGCCGCCGTGGTCGCCCGCGCCAGGGCGCCCAGGTATCCCTTGGGGAGCTTCGGGCTGCGGATCACCACCGAGCGCCAGTACAGCGGGCCGGAGATCAGGTCGAGGGCGAGTTCCTCGTCGATGCCCTGCCGGACCTCGCCGCGCAGCTTCGCCGCCGCGACGATCCCGCTGGCCACGCCCTCCTGCCCCTCGCGCAGCGTGTTCTGCACGGCCTCGGCGATCTCGGGGTTGCGGGCCGCCTCGGCCTGGAGGTCCGGGATGATCTGCGAGGCAACGGGGTGGCGCAGCGCACGGGAGGTCATCTCGTACAGCAGCCGCAGGTCACCCTCCAGGGACCCCGTGTCCGGGGTGGGCAGGCCCTGCACGGCGATCGCCGAGACGACGTCGAGGACGAGGTGGAGCTTGGAGCGCCAGCGGCGGTAGACCGCCGTCTTGCCGACCCCCGCGCGGCGGGCGATGCCCTCGATCGACATCCGTGCGTAGCCGACGGCCGCGAGCTCCTCGAAGACGGCCGCGCGAATGGCCTCCGTCACATCCTCGCGGAGTACGGCGGCTCCCGCCGGGCTGCGGCGGCGCGGACGCGTCTGGGACTCCTCGGCGTTCGTCGTCATGCCGAACAGCATAGGGCGTTACGACGATACGGTCCCGTCCCCACGCAAAGCGTGGCGGCGCAACGGATCCATCCTCACGACACCCGCCCCCTCCTGCCACCCCTTGACCACGAAATGTCTCGGCCCGGCGTCGATACGGTCTCGTCCCCGCGTAGGTCGTCACGACGAAACGGTTGCGTTCCGACGCCAACTCGTCCTACGCTCACGTTGCGACGATACGGTGCCGTCCCGACGTGACTAAATGCACAGAAAACGTCGGGAAACCACGGGCGACGGCCCCGGTTCCCGGCCGGACGCACCCACCCCCTCCCCCGAACGAAAGCAGCGGATGTGAGCCAGGTCCTCCACACACCGCCCCCCACCCCGGCCCCGGCCGACGACGACCTCTCGGCCCTGGCCGCCCGCCACGGCCTCGCGGTCAGTGGCGCCCGCCCCTCCCTGCCGGAGTACATCCGTCAGCTCTGGGCGCGACGCCACTTCATCAGTGCTTTCGCCACCGCCAAGCTCACTGCACAGTACAGCCAGGCGAAGCTGGGGCAGCTCTGGCAAGTGATGAACCCGCTGCTCAACGCGGCGGTGTACTACTTCATCTTCGGCATTCTGCTGGGCACCTCGCACGGTGTCCCCGACTTCGTGCCGTTCCTTGTCACGGGTGTGTTCGTGTGGACGTTCACCCAGAGCTCGATCATGGCGGGCACCCGGGCGATCTCCGGCAACATCGGCCTCGTACGGGCCCTGCACTTCCCGCGGGCGGCCCTGCCGATCTCCTTCTGCCTCCAGCAGCTCCAGCAGCTGCTGTTCTCGATGGTCGCGCTGATCGTCATCCTGCTCTGCTTCGGTGTGCCGGTCAGCATGTCCTGGCTGCTGGTGCTGCCCGCCCTGGCGCTCCAGTTCGTGTTCAACACCGGTGTGTCGATGGTCATGGCCCGGATGGGCGCGAAGACGCCGGACATCGCGCAGCTGATGCCGTTCATCCTGCGCACCTGGATGTACGTCTCCGGCGTGATGTGGAGCATCGACAAGGTGCTCAGCCACGACGATCTGCCCCACTGGGCGCTGACGGCGCTCCAGTGCAACCCCGCCGCCGTCTACATCGACCTGATGCGCTTCGCCCTGATCGACAGCTTCCACGCGAGCCAGCTGCCGCCGCACGTGTGGATCGTCTCGACGGGCTGGGCGCTGGTCGCCGGCGTCGGTGGCTTCATCTACTTCTGGAAGGCTGAGGAGACGTACGGCCGTGGCTGAGAACCCGACTTCCCCGACTTCCGCAGGCGAGCGGATCCCCACCGTCATCGCCGACCGCGTCAACATCGTCTACCGGGTCAACGGCACCGGCGGCGGCCGCGGCACCGCGACCGCCGCCCTCAACCGCATCCTGCGCCGCGGCAAGGCCGAGCAGGCTGCGGGCGTGCGCAAGGTGCACGCGGTGAAGGACGTGTCCTTCGTCGCCTACCGGGGCGAGGCCATCGGCCTGGTCGGCACCAACGGCTCCGGCAAGTCGACGCTGCTGCGGGCCATCGCCGGCCTGCTGCCGCCCGAGACCGGCCGGGTCTACACCGACGGCCAGCCCTCCCTGCTCGGCGTCAACGCGGCCCTGATGGGCGACCTCACGGGCGAGCGGAACGTCATCCTGGGCGGTCTCGCCATGGGCATGCCCCGCGAGGAGATCAAGGAGCGCTACCAGTCGATCGTCGACTTCTCCGGCATCAACGAGAAGGGCGACTTCATCAGCCTGCCGATGCGCACCTACTCCTCCGGCATGGGCGCCCGGCTGCGCTTCGCCATCGCCGCCGCCAAGGACCACGACGTCCTGATGATCGACGAGGCCCTGGCCACCGGCGACCGCAAGTTCCAGGTCCGCTCCGAGGAGCGCATCCGTGAGCTGCGCAAGGAGGCCGGCACGGTGTTCCTGGTCAGCCACGGCGCCAAGGCGATCCGCGACACCTGCGACCGCGTGCTGTGGCTGGAGCGCGGCGAGCTGCTCATGGACGGCCCCACGGAAGAGGTCATGGAGGAGTACGAGGCGTTCACCAACGGCAACGGCCCGGCGCCGCGGCCGCTGCGGGAGACGCAGGCCGAGCTGCGGCAGCAGAAGGTCGCCCTGCACTCCTGATCCGGACCGCGACGGCCCGGCCACGATCGTGACACCCGACACGACCGCGGCCGGGCCTCGGCGTTTCCGGCGCACGGCACGACCGCGACCGGCACGACCGCGACCGGGCCCCGGCACATCCGGCGCCCGGATCATTCGGGCTAATCACGCCGCCACAGCAACCACTTTCAACCTTTTCATCAGATCAGTGCCAATATGTCCAGAAAGGTGCGCCCGGCCGACGACAAGGCGGACGACGACGAGAGGTCACCCACGCGAAGGAGACCACCGCGATGCCCGAGCTCAGCGTCATCGTCCACGGCCCGAACACCCAGGGCCGACTGGCCGCCCTCCTCGACGGCCTGGCCGCCCATCCGCTCCCGGACGTCGAGGTGATCGTCGCCGCGGTGGGCGAGTGGGCCCGTGAGACCGCCCAGGGGCACGCGTCCGAGCTGACCGTGCTGCCCCTGCCGGCCGGCACCGGGGACGCCGAGGCCAGGGCCGCGGGAGCCGCACGGGCGTCCGGGCGCTGGCTGCACTTCGTCCGCGCCGGCGACGGACTGCCGGCCGGTGCCCCGCACGCGGTCGCCGAACGGGCCGCCGAACTGACCGGGGCACCGGACCCGGTGGACGTACTGCTCTTCGACCACGTCCGTTCCACCTGGCAGACGACGGGGGCGCCCTCCCCGGACGGCCTGCTGCTGGCCCGCACGGGCCCGACCGCCGTCGTCCTGGACCAGGCCCCGCAGCTGCTGCGGCTCGCCCCGCTCCTCGGCAACCGGGCCGTCCGCGCCGACTTCTGGCGGGCGCACACGCAGGACCTCGGCACGGACGACGAGCCGTTCGCCGCCTACGCCGCCCTGCTGCACGCCGGGCGCGTCGCCTGCCTGCCCCACGTCGCCTACGAGCACCGCGAGCCGCGCCCGGAGAGCCTCCCCCGGGCCACCCCGCAGGATCGTTACTCCTTGATCGACCGCTACGAGTCGCTCCTCGCCCGTACCGCGCCGGACCGCCCCGGCGCGCACGCCGTGCTGTACGACGTGATGGTCCAGGACTGCCTGCGCACCTTCGCCCGCTCCCCGATGCCGGAGGCGGTGGCACGGGAGTTCTTCCGCCGGGCCTCGCTCGCCGCGGTCCGCGGGCGCCCGGAGCGCCACCAGCGCCCGGCCGGCTTCGAAGGCGTACGCCGCGCCCTGCTGGAGGAGGGCGCGTACACCAGGTACCGGGCCTTCCAGGCCGCCAACCGCACGCGCCGCACGGCCAGATCGGCCGTGCGCACCCAGAGCCGCAGGATCGGCGCGAAGTTCCGCGACCACCGCTACCGCAGCGCGCTCGGCCGCCCGGCCGACCCCGGCCTCGCGGTGTTCTCCGCCTACTGGAACCGCGGGATCGCCTGCAACCCGGCCGCGATCGCCGCCAAGCTCACCGAGCTGGCCCCGCGGATCCACCAGGTGTGGGTGGTGTCGGCGGCGAACGCCGCGCTGCTGCCGCCCGGCACGGACCACGTCGTCCCCGGCACCCCCCGCTACTGGGACGTCCTGGCGAGCGCCACGTACCTGGTCAACAACGTCAACTTCGCCGACGCGGTGATCAAACGCCCGGACGCGGTCCACCTCCAGACCCACCACGGCACCCCGCTCAAGCACATGGGCCTGGACCAGATGCGCTTCCCGGCCGCCGCGCAGGGCATCGACTTCGCCGCGCTGCTGGCCCGCGTCGACAAGTGGGACTACAGCGTCTCCGCCAACAGCCACTCCACCCGGATGTGGGAGCGCGCCTACCCGGCCCGCTACGTCTCCCTGGACCACGGCTACCCGCGCAACGACGTCTACTACACGGCCGGCGCGGCGGACGTCCGCGCGGTCCGCGCCCGCCTGGGCATCGCCCCCGGCCGGCGGGCCGTCCTGTACGCCCCCACCCACCGCGACTACGAGGCCGGCTGGACCCCGCGCCTGGACCTCGCCGCCCTCGCCGACCGGCTCGGCGAGAACACCGTCCTGCTCGTCCGCGGCCACTACTTCTACGGCGGTGCGGCGTCGCCCCTGGCCGGCCTGCGCCGCACCGGGCGCGTCATCGACGTCTCCTGCTACGACCCGGTCGAGGAACTCGCCCTGGCCGCCGACGCGCTGGTCACGGACTACTCGTCCATCATGTTCGACTACGCCAACCTCGACCGCCCGATCGTGATCTACGCCGACGACTGGGAGACGTACGCGACGACCCGGGGCGTCTACTTCGACCTGACGGCCGAGGCGCCGGGCCAGGTGGCCCGCACCCAGGAGGAACTGACCGAGATCCTCGCCTCGGACGCCTGGCGCGACGAACGCGCGACCAAGGCGCGGGCCGCCTTCCGGCGCCGCTTCTGCGAGTACGACGACGGACGCGCCGCCGAGCGGGTCGTACGCCGGGTCTTCCTCGGCGAGAGCGAGCAGTCGCTGCCCCGGCCGGCCCCCGTCGACGAACGGACGCCGGCCCCGACCCCGCAGGAGGCGGACGCCCGATGACCACACCCGAGGCCGCTCCCGACGTCCCGCACACCCCTGACCTCGCCGACACCCCCGAGGGCCCCGACACGCCCGACACCCCCGATGTCACGGTCACGGTGATCGTCTACAACGACGCCGAGCGCCTCCCGCGTGCCGTCGCCTCACTGCGCCGCCAGACGCACGCCGACATCGAGATCATCATCAGCGACGACCACTCCACCGACGCCACCCCGGAGGTGGCCCGCCGGCTGGCGGCCGAGGACCCGCGGATCCTGTACCTGCGGCTGCCCGAGAACAGCGGCGGGTGCAGCGCCCCGCGCAACCGCGCGCTGGAGATCGCCCGCGCCCCGTACCTGATGTTCCTGGACAGCGACGACGAGCTTCCGGCCGACGCCGTCGAGCTGCTGCTGGCCGCCCACCGCGAGCGCGAGGTCGACTTCACGATGGGCGCCGTGCAGCGGGTGCGCATCGACACCGGGCGCCGCTCCACCTGGATGCCCCATCTGGTCGACCGGCGCCGCACGGTGGAGGGCATCGAGGCCGACCCGCGGCTGCTGTTCGAGCACCTGTCGACGAGCAAGATGTACGCGCGCGCCTTCCTCGACCGGCACGGCCTGCGCTTCCCCGAGGGCATCCACTACGAGGACCAGCTGTTCACGGCGCAGGCGTACTGCCTCGCCAAGGAGTTCACGATCATCCCGGAGCAGGTCTACCGCTGGTACATCGAGCCGTACGCGGACTCGGGGTCGAGGTCGATCTCCAACCAGCGGCACAAGCTCGGCAACGTCGCCGACCGCATCCGGGTGCAGCGGCTGATCGACACCTTCCTGGCCGAGAGCGGGCACGAGTCGCTGCGCGAGGACAAGGACTACAAGTTCCTCAAGCACGACTTCCGCATGTACGCCGGGGACCTGCCCTACCGGGACGACGCGTGGCTGGAGTCGTTCGCGCAGATCGTGAACCCGTATCTGGCGACGCTCGCGCCGGGCGCGTACGCCCGGCTCCCGCGGGCCGAGCGGGTGGTCCTCCAACTGGTCCGCGAGGGCCGTACCGAGCAGGTCAGGGTGGCGGCCCGGGGGCTGGGCCACGGTGTGGCCCCCCGGACGGTGACCGCGGACGCGCAGGGCCGGACCTACTGGGGGGACACGGTCGCGCAGGGCCCGCGCTCCCGCCGCGAGCTGGACGTCACGGACCTGGAGCTGGATACCCGCCCCTTCCCCGGCGCGCTGCTGCGCCACGAGATCGTCGAGCTGACCCCGGGGCCCGGCGCCTCGCTCGACCTGGCCGTGCGCACCTACGACCCGGGACTGCGGCTGGCCGTCGGCCCGCAGCGCGCCTGTCTCCTGCTCACCCCCGGCCGGCGGCTCACGGTCCCCTTCCGGCTGCTCCCGGTCCGCCCCGGCGTCTTCGAGGGGCGCGTCCACCTCGATCTCGTGGCCGCCGCCCCGCCCGTGCAGGGTTTCGCCGGAGTGCGTCACCCGCTGCTCCGCCTCGAACAGAACGGCCTCGCGCACACCTCGCTCCTGCTGGCGCCGCTCGCCTTCCCGGCCCTCACCGCCCGCATCGGCTACCGCTCGGGCACCGCGCCCCACCAGGTGACGGTGGAACCGGAAGGGCGCAACCCGGGCCGTCTCCAGGTGCGGTGGACACCGGTGGGCGTGACGGCACACCTCGTACAGCCACTGGCACGCAAGGTAGCGCCGCCGAAGGTGAGACGAGCGGCCCGGCTGGTGCGCAGCGTGCTGAGATGACGGCACACGGCGGCAGGGCGACCGGGGGATGTCACGGCACGACGGCGTACAGCACCTGTCCGCCCGGCCCCCGGGCCACCCTCCGCAGCCCGCCGGTCTCCCGCAGGGCGCCCCGGTCGACCACCCACCGCACCCCGTACGCCCGCGCGATGTCGCGCCGCACCCCCGGTGCCGTCCCCGCCGCGAAGTACCTGCGCACAGCGTCCGACCGCCGGGCCTCGTCCGGCAGGAAGAAGTCGGGATACCCGGGAGCCACGGTGTACGGACCGTAGGCCGGGATCTGCCGCGCCGCGAACGTCCGGGCCAGCACCACGTCCCCGTACCTCACCCACGGGGTGATCCACCGGTACCCGACCCAGGGCTGCCGGTACTTAGCCGCCACCGCCTCGGGCAGCCGCCCGCGCGGGACGACGTACCCCAGCGTCCCGGCCTGGGTCCACGCCCCCACCACCAGCGCCACGCCGAGCACACACGCCCAGGCGGTCCGCACCCGGCGCCGTCCGGCCGTCACCGTCTCCAGCGCGGCGGCGGTCTGCGCCGGGATCAGCACCGCGGGCAGCGCACGGCCCCAGGAGTAGTCCCCGCTCAGCCAGCCCCCCGTGCACACCACGAGCCCGAGCGCGAAGAACAGGACCAGCGGATCCCACCGGTCGCGCCACCACCGCAGCCCCAGCGCCACCACGCCGAGGAGCACCAGCCAGAACCGTCCCACCAGGTCCCGGTACAGCGCCCGGTGCACCGACTCCAGCCCCGAACCGGCCCCGAAGAGCGCGAAGAAGTCGTAGTACGGCCACAGCCACAGCACCAGCAGCCCCAGCACCAGACCTGCCGCGGCCCGGCCCCACACCGCTCGCGCGGGCCGCGCGGCGAGCACCGTGGCGAGCGCGCCGAGCGAGGCCACGACGCCCGAGAACTGGTGGCAGAGCAGGATCGCCGCCCACAGCGCCCCGAGCCCGAGCCAGGCCCCCCGTCCGCCGGGCTCCCGCACCGCCGGCGCCAGCCACGCCCAGAAGTGGAAGGCGAGCCCCAGCGCCGGCACGCTCGGATACGACACCGTCAGCGCGAGGGAGTTCAGCCCGAGGAAGCCGCTCCACTCGAACAGGGTCGTACCCCAGAGGAACACCAGGCACAGCAGCACCAGCGCGGGTGCCGCGGGATGCCGGCTCAGCGTCCGCACGTACCGCCAGACCCCGCTCACCAGCAGGCCGAGCCCCACCAGCGCCCCGATGCGCAGGACGGCGAAGACCGGCAGGCCCGTCACCCGCGCGACGCACCCCAGCAGCAGGGTCCACGGCGAGTAGTACGGGCTAGGCGTGTCGGCGTCGACCAGCGGGTTGCCCGGATCGGCCAGATGGTGCCGCAGACGCTCCACGGTCGCCGCGTGCATGCCGAGATCGCCCGCCCAGGGCAGACGGACGATCACCAGGAGCATGAGGACCAGGACCAGCGCCAGGGCCGTCGGCGCGAGGGCCGCGGTCGCCCTATGCGGTACGCCGCGCACCGGACCGGAACGACGGATTCACTGTCACTTGCGACACTTTAAGACAGTTGTGATGAATAGGCAGAAAAGGCAGCTATTCGCGTGATTGACGGTGAATGCGGGCCGGTTTAAGTGCGGCCCTTTCCACCAGGCGGACGAGAAAAGGGGGAAGCCCCGGCCGGTGCGGCCGGGGCTTCCCTCTCTCGCATGCTGGAACGCGCGCTGCGAATGCGCTACGGATGCGCCGGACGCGCTAGGAATGCGTGCGCAGCAGCGTCCGCATGGTCCGCATGGCCACCGACAGGTTGGCCAGGTCGAACGTGTCCGAACCCTGGATCTCCTCCAGCGTCGTACGCGCCCGGCCCAGGATCGCCGCGTTCTTCTCCTGCCACGCCTCGAAGCGCTGCTCCGGCGTCGAGGTGCCGTTGCCGACGGCCAGGACGTCCGCGGTGAGGGCCGCGTGGGCCGCGTACAGGTCCTCACGGATGGAGGCGCGGGCCATGGACTGCCAGCGGTCCGAACGGGGCAGCTCGATGATGCGGTCCATGAGCTGGGTGATGTGCAGACGGTCGGCGAGGTCGTAGTAGACGTCGGCGACGTCCAGCGGCTCCTTGCCCATGCGGTCGGCGACCGAGACCACGTCGAGGGCCGGGAAGGCGGAGGAGAACCCGGCCACCCGCGTGGCCAGCTCGTCCGGGACGCCCGCGCCCGTCAGCTCGTCGTAGACGTGCTGGTACCACTCCAGGTCCGCGCCGCGCAGCAGCTTCGGCAGCTGCTGCCAGACCTGCTCGACCCGCTCGGAGAAGAACTCGACCGTCTCGGCGAGCTGGAGCGGCTGCGGCCGGTTGTTGAGCAGCCAGCGGGTACCGCGCTCGACCAGGCGGCGCGAGTGCAGCCGGATCCGGGTCTGGACGACGGCGTCGACCTTGTTGTCGAGGTCCTCGACCGCGTCCCACACGGGCGCCGCGCGGAAGATCGCGCGGGCCGCGGTCTGCGCCCGGACGATCTCCTCCAGCGACGCGCCGGTCTCCTCGCGCAGCCGGTGCAGATACGTCGTACCACCGGTGTTGACCGTGTCGTTGACCAGCACGGTCGTGGTGATCTCACGGCGCAGCGGGTGGCTGTCGAGGTGCTCGGCGAATCGCTCGCGCAGCGCCGTCGGGAAGTACGCGTACAGCAGGCCGCGCAGATACGGGTCGTCGGGCAGCGAGGTGTGCAGCAGCTCCTCGGCGACCGTGATCTTCGTGTACGCCATCAGGACGGCCGTCTCCGGGCTGGTCAGGCCCTGGCCGGTGTTCAGGCGCTCCCGGATCTGGCGGTCGCTGGGCAGGAACTCCAGCGCCCGGTCGAGGTGACCCTCGCGCACCAGGTGGCGCAGGAAGCGCTGCTGCGCGTGCAGCATGTCGTTGGACTGGGCGAGGGCGTTGGCGATCGCCGTGTTCTGCGCGTAGTTGTTGCGCAGGACCAGCGCGCCGACCTCGTCGGTCATCTCGGCGAGCAGCTTGTTGCGCTGCTTGACGGTCATGTCGCCCTCCGCGACCAGACCGTTGAGCAGGATCTTGATGTTCACCTCGTGGTCGGAGGTGTCCACGCCGGCGCTGTTGTCGATGGCGTCGGTGTTGATCCGGCCGCCCTGGAGCGCGAACTCGATCCGGCCGAGCTGGGTCAGGCCCAGGTTGCCGCCCTCGCCGACGACCTTGACCCGCAGGTCGCGGCCGTCGACGCGGATCGGGTCGTTGGCCTTGTCGCCGACGTCCGCCTGGCTCTCGGTGGACGCCTTGACGTACGTACCGATGCCGCCGTTCCACAGCAGGTCCACGGGGGACTGGAGGATCGCCTTCATCAGGTCGGCGGGGGTCAGCTTGGCGACCTTGGCCTCGATGCCGAGCGCCTCGCGGATGTGGGCGTTGACCGGGATGGACTTCGCCGTGCGCGGGAAGACGCCGCCGCCCGCGGAGATCAGCTCGCTGTCGTAGTCGGCCCAGGAGCTGCGCGGCAGTTCGAACAGCCGGCGGCGCTCGGCGTAGGAGGTGGCCGCGTCCGGGTTCGGGTCGATGAAGATGTGCCGGTGGTCGAAGGCGGCGACCAGGCGGATGTGCTCGCTCAGCAGCATGCCGTTGCCGAACACGTCACCGGACATGTCGCCGACGCCGACGACCGTGAAGTCCTCGACCTGGGTGTTCACGCCCAGCTCCCGGAAGTGCCGCTTGACGGACTCCCAGGCGCCGCGGGCGGTGATGCCCATGGCCTTGTGGTCGTAGCCGGCCGAGCCGCCGGAGGCGAAGGCGTCGCCGAGCCAGAAGTTGTACGACTGCGCGACCTCGTTGGCGATGTCCGAGAACGTCGCCGTGCCCTTGTCGGCCGCGACCACCAGGTAGGTGTCGTCCTCGTCGTGGCGCACGACGTCCGCCGGGGGCACGACCTCGCCGGCCACCATGTTGTCGGTGATGTCCAGCAGCGCCGAGATGAAGGTCTGGTAGCTGGCGATGCCCTCGGCCAGCCACGCGTCCCGGTCGACGGCCGGGTCCGGCAGCTGCTTGGCGACGAAGCCGCCCTTGGCGCCGACCGGCACGATGACCGTGTTCTTGACCATCTGCGCCTTGACCAGGCCCAGGATCTCGGTCCGGAAGTCCTCACGCCGGTCGGACCAGCGCAGACCACCGCGCGCGACCTTGCCGAAGCGCAGGTGCACACCCTCCACCCGCGGCGAGTACACCCAGATCTCGAACGCCGGACGCGGCGCCGGGAGATCGGGGATCGCCTGCGGGTCGAACTTCATGGAGACGTAGGCGTGCGGCGTGCCCGGCTCGGCCTCCTGGAAGAAGTTCGTCCGCAGGGTCGCCTTGATCACGGTCAGGAAGGACCGCAGGATCCGGTCCTCGTCGAGGGACGCCACCTGGTCGAGGGCGGCGTCGAGCTCCTCCAGGAGGGCGTCGACGATCTCCAGGCCGGCCCTCTGGCGCTCCGGCGCCATCCGCGCCTCGAAGAGGGAGACGAGCAGACGGGTGGTGTGGACGTTGTTGCGGAGGGTGTCCTCCATGTAGTCCTGGCTGAAGGTGGAGCCCGCCTGGCGCAGGTACTTGGCGTACGCCCGCAGCACCATCGCCTGCCGCCAGGTCAGCCCGGCGCTCAGCACGAGGGCGTTGAAGCCGTCGTTCTCCGCCTTGCCGGTCCAGGTGGCCTCGAACGCCTGCTGGAAGCGCTCGCGGCCGTCCTCGCCCAGGTAGTCGCCGTTGCCGCCGCCCAAGGACTTGGGGATCCGCAGACCGAAGTCGTAGATCCAGGAGCTCTTGCGGTCCGAGCAGCGCAGTTCGTACGGCCGCTCGTCGATCACCTCGACGCCGAGCCGGTTGAGGACCGGCAGCACCGCGGAGAGGGAGATCGCGGCGCCCTTGCGGTAGATCTTGAAGCGGCGCTCGTCGGGTCCCGCGCCCACCGGCTCGTACAGGCTGAGCGAGAAGTCGTTGCCCGCCTCGTCGCTCAGGCGCTCCAGGTGGACGAGGTCGGAGACCGCGGCACGCGCGGTGTGGTCGGCCTTGTAACCCTCGGGGAAGGCGCTGCCGTAGCGGCGCAGCAGCTCGGCGGCCCGCTCCTCGCCGCACTCGGCGTTCATCGCCTCGGCGAACGCGTCGGCCCAGGACCGCGCGGCCTCCACCAGACGGGCCTCGATGCGGTCCTTGTCGGAGTCGCTGAGCTGCGGCAGCTCGGTGCCCTGCGGGACCCGCACGACGAAGTGCAGCCGGGACAGGATCGACTCGGTGTTCCAGGCGGTGAAGTCGACGCTGATGCCGCCGAGCTCCTCCTTCAGGATGTCGATGATCCGCAGCCGGACACCGGTGGTGTAGCGGTCGCGGGGCAGGTAGACCAGCGCGGAGTAGTAGCGCCCGTACTCGTCCTGGCGCAGGTAGAGCCGCAGCCGGCGGCGCTCCTGGAGGTACAGCACGGACGTGACGATGGACTGGAGCTCGTCGACCGGCGTCTGGAACAGCTCGTCGCGCGGGTAGGTCTCCAGGATCTGGAGCAGGTCGCGCCCGTCGTGGCTGTTGGGCGAGAACCCGGCGCGCTGGAGGACCTCGTCGACCTTGCGCCGGATGACCGGCACGCGGGTGACGGACTCGGTGTAGGCGGCGGAGGAGAACAGTCCCAGGAAGCGCCGCTCGCCGACGACGTTGCCGTCCGCGTCGAACTTCTTCACGCCCACGTAGTCGAGGTACGACGGCCGGTGCACGGTGGAGCGGCTGTTGGCCTTGGTCAGCACGAGGAGCTTGTGCTCACGGGCCTTGGCGCGGGCGTCGGCGGGCAGCCGCTCGAAGGAGGGGCTCACCGGGTGGCCCTCTTCCTCGGAGTGGTGCGGGTCGGAGCGCAGGATGCCCAGGCCCGTGCCGGGGACGGCGGCGAGGGAGTCGTCGCCGCGCAGCTGGTACTCGCGGTAGCCGAGGAAGGTGAAGTGGTCGGCGGCCAGCCAGCGCAGCAGCTCGCGGGCCTCCTGGACCTCGGGCCGGGCCAGGTCGGCGGGCACGGGCTCGTCCGAGATCTCGTCGGCGACCCGGGCGGCGGTGGCCCGCATCTTCTCCCAGTCCTCGACGGCCTCGCGGACGTCGGAGAGCACCCGCAGCAGATCGGCGGTGATCTGCTTCAGGTCGGCGCGGTCGGTCTCCCGGTCGATCTCGACGTGGATCCAGGACTCGGTGTGCGTGTCGTGCGGCATCGAGCCGGCGGGCGGCTCGGTGAGCACCTCGACGAGCTTGCCGGTGACATCGCGGCGGACGATGACCTGCGGGTGGATGACGACGTGGATGCCACGCCCCTGGCGGGTGAGCTCGTTGGTCACCGAGTCCACGAGGAAGGGCATGTCGTCGGTGACGACCTCGACGACGGAGTGGCTGGACGTCCAGCCGTTCTCCTCGACGGTCGGGGTCTGCACCCGGACGTTGGCGGTGCCCTGCGGACGGTTTTCCGCCAGGCGATAGTGCGAGAAGGCGGCTCCGAAGACATCGACCGGGTCACGGCCGGAGAGGTCCTCCGGGGCGGTGTGCAGGTAGTAGCGCTGGAGGAACGCGAGCACGGTGTCCCGGTCCGGGGTCCCCTGGCTCGTCGTCCCAGTCGGTAGGTGCCCCCCGACCGGGCTGTTCTCAGCGACCCGGGCGGCCCTCTCGAGCAGCTCGGCCTTGGCTTCGTCCAGCTTGGTCTGCATTGTCCTCTGGCTCCTGTCGCGCGCCGTTGCGTGACGTAGAAGGGTGTACGGTCTCGCGCCCTCCGGTACAACGCCACGACGCGGGGTCTCCGGTCGGTTCCGACGCTATGCCGCAGGGTGAGAAGAGCGGGGGTCTATCAGCCATGTTCGACACCCGTGCGTGGTGTGACGCTGCTCTCTGCCGCGTCCCGCCCGGTGATGTGTACGGCGTCCTGGGGGCCTTCGAGGCCCCGTCCCGCCCGCGAGGACCAGCGACCGCCGCCCGGTCACGGATGTAGTCCGTGCGTCCCGGGCGCAGGGCGGAGGCAACGGTGCCCCCGCGAGCTATCGCGCTGATCACGCCACTAAGGCTATCGCCCTCCACGGGGGACCCGTCATGAGCCGTATGTGTACAAAACAGGGGGTGGAACTTTGACACTCTGCACAGGGGCAAAGAAAGCCGGACCATGCACTGCCCCCACCCACCCCAGCAATCCCAGCCCGTCCGGCGCCTGGCCGCAGGCCGACCGTGACCATCCCAGCCCGTCCGGCGCCTGGCCGCAGGCCGACCGTGACCATCCCAGCCCGTCCGGCGCTTGACCGAAGGCCCACCCGGCAATCCCAGCCCGTCCGGCATTTGAGGACGAGGCCGTCCAGGCCGATCGGGGCGCAGGGGCGAAGCCCCGCCCGGGGTCCGGGGGGCGGGGCCCCGGGATGGGACGGGTAAGGGCGGCGGGGGCGAGAAAAGTCGACGCCGCCCCCAGCTTCACGCACCCTGAAAACGACCGCGCCTCTTGGCAACCCCGCCCGCACCCGGCACGTTGCCCAGGACAGCCCACGCCCGCCCGAGGGGAGCCGCCCGACATGCCCGCGAAAATCCTCGTCCTGACCGGCGATGCAGCAGAGTCCCTGGAGGTCCTCTACCCCTACCAGCGCCTGCGCGAGGAAGGCTACGAAGTCCACATCGCGGCCCCCACCCGCAAGACCCTCCGCTTCGTCGTCCACGACTTCGAACCGGGCTTCGACACCTACACCGAGAAGCCCGGCTACACCTGGCCCGCGGACCTCGCCTTCTCCGAGGTGGACCCGGGCCAGTACGTCGCCGTCGTCATCCCCGGCGGCCGGGCCCCCGAGTACCTGCGCAACGACCCCGAGCTGCGCAAGATCCTGAAGTCGTTCTTCGACACGGACAAGCCGGTCGCCCAGATCTGCCACGGCCCCCTGCTCACCGCGGCGGTGGACAGCCTGCGCGGCCGCCGCGTCACGGCGTACCCGGCACTGGAGCTGGACATGCAGGCCGCCGGCGCCACCTTCCAGGACAGCGAGGCCGTGGTCGACGGCACCCTCGTCTCCGCGCGGGCCTGGCCGGACCACTCCGCCTGGATGCGCGAGTTCCTGAAGGTGCTGCGCGCGAAGGCACCGGTCACCTGACCCAGGGCCCGAACCGGCGGCGCGGCGCCCCCCCACCGCCCCCCCCCCCCGCCCGCGCCCGCGGGCGCGGCGCCCCCCCCGCCCCCCGGA
>NZ_JBEOWS010000182.1:0-19379 GCF_040296125.1 Streptomyces sp. NPDC002265
GGGCCGGCCTGGACGTCCTTACGCTTGCGGCAGCCGACCCGGCCGCCCCGCTCGCCTCACCCTCGTCGCACCGGCGTCCCGGCGGCCCCGCCGTCGAGCAGCGCCGCCGCCAGCCGGGCCGCCGGGCCGCCCGGTGTGCCCAGGTGCACCAGTTCGGTGCGGTGCACGACCCGCGGCTGTGTGAGCGGCACGGCGACAATGCCCGGCACCCCGGTGGCGGCCGCCCGGGGCAGCAGGGTCAGCCCGTGCCCCGCGGCCGCCAGGGCCACGAGGACACGGACGTCCGTCCCGTCGTACCGCAGCGCCGGACGGAAGCCGGACCCGCCCGCGGCGGCCCGGAGCTGGGCCAGCGGCAGCCCCGCGTCGGGCGCGTCCAGCCAGCGGGCATCGGCGAGGTCGCCGAGGCGCAGCCCCGAACGGCCGGCCAGCGGATGGGTGTCGGGCAGCAGGACGCAGACGGACTCCTCAGCGACTCCGTACACCGTCAGGGGTGCCACGTCGGGCAGCCGCAGCGGATCGCTGGGGGCGGCCAGTCCGTCGACCAGTCCGAGGTCCGCGCGGCCGGCGGCGACGACCTCGGGCACCTCGTCGCGGGCCAGCACCCGCAGGGTCACCCCGGCCCGCGGGAGCGCCGCGACGGTACGGGGGCCCAGGGCGGTCGGGGTGGTCGCGAGCGTCAGCCCCTGCTCGGGCGCGGCCGCCCTGCGTACGACGTCCGCGCGGGCCGCCGCCAGGCGCAGCAGCAGCGGGCCCGCGTGCTCCAGGAGCCGCTCGCCGGCCGGAGTGGGGACGACCGGGCGCCGGGTGAGCAGGTCGGTGCCGAGGTCCTGTTCCAGCGCGGCGATGTGCTGGGAGACCGCGGACTGGGTGTAGCCCAGCTCGCGGGCGGCCGCCGAGAAGGAGGCGAGGCGGGCCACGGTCACATAGGTGCGCAGGAGATGCGGGTCCATGCCGCCTCAGCATGCCATCAGCAGCGCTTATCGAGCATGCAGGAATCATCGTTGGACGTGAACTGCGGGCGCGCCCAGGATGAGGTGCATGACGCACACCCGCACGGCGAGGATCGCCCTGGTCGGCGACCGCTCCCCCCAGGTCGCCTCGCACGCCCGTATCCCCCTTCTGCTGGACGCCCTGGCGGAACGCGACCGGCTCGTCCTCGACGCCTACTGGATCCCCTCCGAGGACGCCACCGCCGAGGGCGCGGTACGCGGCTTCGACGCGGTGTGGGTGGTGCCGGGCAGCCCGTACCGCAGCGAGGCGGGCGTGCTGTCCGCGATCCGGACCGCACGCGAGGAGGGCATCCCGTTCCTCGGCACGTGCGGCGGGTTCCAGCACGCGCTGCTGGAGTTCGCCCGTGACGTCTGCGGACTGGCCCGGGTGGCGCACGCCGAGAACGACCCCGGGGCCGACGACTTCCTGATCGAGCCGCTGGCCTGCTCGCTGGTGGGCCACCAGGCGGCGGTGACGGTCGAGCCGGGTTCGCTGGCCGAGTCCGTGATCGGCGCGGAGCACACCGTGGAGCGCTACTTCTGCATGTACGGCCCCTCCCGTCACCTCGACACGCTGCGCGCCCACGGGCTGCGCTTCTCCGGCCACGACGAGGACGGCCAGGTCCGGATCGCGGAACTGCCCGGCCATCCCTTCTACTTGATGTCCCTCTTCCAGCCGGAGCTGTCCGACGACGGTTCGCGCCCGCACCCGATGGTCAGGGCGCTGGCGCGGGCGGCCGTGGAACACGCGTCGCGGGAAGGGGGGTTCAGCCTGCCGCTGGGGTGAGCGCGGGCGGGCGGTACGGCAGGAAGCCGTGCGAACGGCGGGCCAGATAACCGGACTTGTAGCGGTCGACCGTGCGGTGCCAGTTCAGGATGCCCGCCATCCAGTTCTCCAGGTCGGACACATAGTCCCGCATCACCGCGCGCGCCTCTTCCGAGAGGGCGAAGTCGTCGTAGAGGACGGGCAGTTCGTGCGCGACGACATGTTCGAACTGGCACATGCGCTGGTTGATCAGGTCGGCGACCACGCGCAGGGCGGCCGGGTAGTCGCAGCCGAAGAAGTTCTGCACGACGAGGACGGCGTTGTGGATCTCGCCCTCGTACTCGATCTCCTTCTGGTAGGAGAAGACGTCGTTGAGCAGGCAGGCGTAGTCGACGGCCGCGTTCTCCAGGGAGCGGACGGGCCCGCTGCGGTACACCTCCGGCGGGACGGCGGGGCCGTGGCCGAGCCGGCACAGACTCAGGGTGAGGTCGGAGCCGAAGGTGGCCCGCCGCATCTCCAGGTAGTCGACGGGGTCGGGGATCCGGTTCTGGAGCTGGTTGCCCAGCTCCCACAGCCAGCTCTCGGTCATCCTGTCCACGGACTCCCTGAGCGTGGCGCGGGCCTCGGCGGTCATCCCGGCCGTGGTGCACGCCCACAGCTCGGTCAGCCCGCGCTCCAGCGCGCAGGCGGGCACGGTGGCCGCCTCCCCGGCGAGGGGCATGCAGCCGGACAGCCGCCGGACGGCCTGCCGGGCGCCGGCGAGGTCGCCGCGCTGTCCGAGGACGAGGGGGAAGAAGTCGTCGCCGTAGGTCCCCCAGGCCAGCCACCGCGAGCTGAGGTCGAGGGCCTCGGGGGACGCGTCCGGGTCGAGGCCCGCCGCGCACAGCGGGAGATCGGCCGCGGCAAGGCGGTCCTCGTCCCACACGCCCTCCGCCAGCATGCCGACGCGGTGCATCCAGCCGGTCAGCCGGTGGCGGGCCCCGTCGAGGTGCGGGCTGAGCTCCACCGCGAACGGCATCCGGAGGTCGGGCAGCAGGCTGGGGCCCACCTTCTGGCGCGGCACGTGCGCGTGGGCGCGCAGGCGTTCCGCGGCGGCGACGGCGAGCAGCGCGCCGATGTCCGAGGCGGAGGTGCCGGGTCCGGTCGGGCCGTGCCAGAACGGCACGGCCCGGGCGCCCTGGTTCATGTACCGGCTGGACCGCAGGTGCCATTCGTGACCGCCGGACTGCCAGTCCTGGAGCCCCTTGGTGTACACCGCCACCGCCGCGATCTCGCCGGGGGTCAGCGCCCGGTCCACGGCGAGGGCGGGCACCTCGGTCACGGCGGTGTGCTCGAACTGGTGCAGCCGTGAGGTGAGGATGTCGTTGACGATGTCGGCGGCCTGCTGTGTGGTGCAGTCGAAGAAGGTCTCCAGGACCAGCACCCCGTTGCTGTTCTCGCCCTCGTCCTGCACCTCCCGCTGGTAGGAGAACAGGTCGTTGCGCAGGTGCACACCGTCGGAGAAGGTCTCCATCAGCACCCGCAGCGGCCTCGATCCGGCGACGGACTCGGGCACTTCGGCGGTGGCGTACTCCACGAGACCCGCCGACCAGGGTGCGCCGCCCACCTTGCGGCGCATCTCGATGTACTCGACGGGGTTGGCGATCCGCCCCTCGTCGATGTTGGACAGCTCCCACATCGACTCGTTGAGCAGGTGCTCGGTGGCGACGGCGAAGCGGCGTCGCCAGGCGGCGGACATCGACGGCACGGTACGCGCCCACAGGTCGGCGAGCCCGGCCTCGACCGGGTTCTGCGGCTGCGGCACGGGAGTTGCCGGGTCGAGCGGCATGAACAGTGGCAGCCGGTCCAGGTGGGCCTTGGCCGCGGCGCGGTCCGGGGTGCGCTTGAACATGTCGAGGAAGTGGTCGTCGAAGAAGAACACCCACACGTACCAGTCGGTGATCAGCGACAGCGCGGGGCCGTCGCAGTCGGGGTGGGTGTAGGCGCAGAGCAGGCCGTAGTCGTGGGCGTCGAGATCGGCCTGCTCCCAGATCCCGGACCCCTCCAGCATGCCCGTCTCGCGCGCCCACCGGGTCGAGTGGGCGCGCGCCTCGTCGAGGTGCGGGTTCAACCGCGCGGGGTACGGCATGTAGAAGTGCGGGAGTTCGAACGGCTGCGTCATGGCCGGGCCCTACCCGGGCCCTGAGAGCCGCATCCACCCGGCCGGACATGATCACACCATCGCGTGAATCGGGTCCGAACCGGCCTGATCTCCCGGCCGGTACGCTCCCCCGCCGGGCCCTCGTCCGCAGCCCGCCCGGTGGTGCGGCCGCCTCAGCCCCTCACCTGGATCAGCGCGTGCCGTCCGCTCGTGCGCCAGCGCTGCCCCTCGGCGGCGTCGAGCGCGTCGCGGGTGGCGGCGTCGAGTCCGGTGACCACCTCGGACTTGAGGGTGCGCAGGGCGGCGACCGGCCCGGGGAAGTAGGCGGTGACCTCGGCGAACGGGGTGGTCGGCGGCCATCGGCGATCGCCCACCAGCCGACGGTAGTTGAGGTCGCCCTTGAAGACGGTCAGGTCGGCGGCGCCGAACTCCCGGTACAGCTCGGCGGGCATCTCCGCGTACCCGAGCGGGGCGCAGGCGAAGGGGTGGGCGCGCAGTTCGATGCGGCCGTCGCTCAGCGCGTCCCGCACGCGCCGCCCGTGCCCGGCGGCCGCGCCCGGCGCCTCGGTGAGCCGGCGGACCGCGTCGAGCACGTCGGCGGTGGTGGCGTCGGAGACGTAGTACGGGTACGGCTTGATGTGCAGCACCGCCCGCTCCGCCCGCCCCTCCTCGAGCAGCCGGGCCACCAGGAGCAGGTCGGGGACGAGTTCGCGGCCCGCGTTGTCGGCGACCAGACAGAGCGTGCCGGTGCCGCCGGGCGGCAGCAGCGACCACAGGGCCGCCCCGGCGTCGGCGACCAGTGCCGGGGTGGTCCCGGTGGCGGGGCCGCCGGGGTCGGACAGCCGGAACCCGAGGTCGGCGCGGTTGCCCCAGAGCGAGCCGTGCAGCAGGGCCTTCGCCTGCTCGTCGGCCGGGCGCTCCGCCAGGCCGTCGAGGGCGGCCAGTTCGGCGTCCGTCTCCGGGGCGGCCAGCTCGGCGAGCTTGGAGGGGCGGAAGGGGTCGATGCCCTGCCAGGGTCCGTGCGCGAAGTACCCGGTGGCTTCGAGGAGTTGGCGGTAGAAGTAGCTCTCCGACCACAGCCACGGCACCTCGAACCAGGACCGGCCCGCGTAGGTGTCCAGGCCCCAGGTCCGCCACCGGTCCAGGTCGTGCGCGTCGCCGGGAAGCGGTTCGATGACGCCCTTGGTGCAGTTCTCCAGGAGCGCGTCGAGCGCGCGGCGCACGTCGGGGTCGTAGGGAAGGGCGTCGCGCACCTGGCGGATGATCGCGGGGTGCCGCTCGGCGAGCACGCCGTACGGGAAGGAGCCGGGTTCGTCGCCCAGGATCACGGGCGGGACGGGGGTCTCGGGCATACGGCTCACCGTATCGGCCGTGCCCGGTCACACCGCGCCGATCTCCCGCTCCAGCCGGGTGACGAGGGTCAGGTATCTCGGCCGTCGCGGCACCGGCACCAGGCCCCGGATCAGTACCCGCCACATCTCGGCCACGCGGCGCGGCAGCCGGGCCACGGGTTCCAGGGAGCGGCCCACGACCCGGGTGCCGACGAAGAACGAGACGAGGGAGTGGGCGACGGCGTTGACGTCCACGTCCGGGTGCACGTCGGACTCGCGGACCGCGCCGAGCAGCCGGCGGGTGATCATGTCGAGCCACTCGGTGAACGGGTGCGACAGCGGCGGCCGCACCTCGACGCCCCCGGTGGCGAGCCGCAGTCCGGCCCGGGTGATGGGCCCCTCGACGGACAGGCGCACCATGCCGAAGGTGATCCGCATCAGCGCCTCCAGGGACGGATAGCCCCGGCCGTCGATCTGGCCGGCCACCTGCCGCGAGGCCTGCGACTGGAGTTCCAGGATGGCGTGCGCCAGGTCCTCCTTGGCCGCGAAGTGGAAGTACAGGGCGCCCTTGGTGACCTGCGCGTGCTCGACGATGTCGCTCAGGCTTGTCGACTCGTAGCCGCGCCGGTCGAACAGGTCAGCGGCGGCCGTGATGATCGTCGCGCGGGTCTGCTCGGCGCGTAACTGCCTCGCCATCGGTTGGACACTCCCAGGGGCCGTAAAGAACGGGTCATGCCGTTTGTTTTGACTCCCCGCACACGATAACTCACCGCCCCGCCGTACCCACCAGGCATTCAAAGATCGTCGACTCGCCCTGTTCGCCCACGACTTGCAGCGTCCCGTCGTCCTGGCAGGTCAGGCCTACCCAGACCGGGCTGTCCAGTTCGGCGTACCGGTGGAAACGCGCATGGTAGGAGACCGGGTCCCGTTTCCGGTCGGACCACCACAGGACCGCCTGCCGGGCCGCTTCCAGGAGCAGCATCCCCGGCACATGGTCCAGCGGGTGGTCGAAGAAAACGGGATGGGCGGTATCCACCCGCAGTTCCCAGCGGTCCGGGCCGTCCGTCGGGGACAGCACGACGTCGGCGGGCCGGACCCGGGCCACACCGGCCGGCGGCAGTCCGGTCCGCGGCGGCCGGTCCGGGGCTGCACCGATGGTGCGGCCGGCCCGCAGCCGCTCGTAGACGGCCGTGCTGAGGCAGGTGAAACCGACGTCGGCGTAAGCCACTTGCTCGCCCGCGCAGTGGACCTCCGCCGTGTAGCGGGCGCCGGCCAGGCGTGCGCCCCGGTAGCGGACGTCGGTGAAGGTGATGTCGAGGATCGGTTCGGCAGGCAGCACGCCGACGGCCAGATGCCGGGCGGACGTCTCCACCCGTAAGTCGTCGAGCACGAACTGGTGCCCCAGGGGCACGTCGTACTCGGTGTGCGCGATCAGTGTCCCGCTCTGCCGTACGGTCTCCACGACCAGGAGCGGGTCGTACGCGGTACGGTCGCAGGAGACGTGCAACTCATGGGCTCGCGGCCACTGCGCCGACACCTGGAAACGGTCGGCCTCGGTCCGCTTCCAGTCGGTGAGGAGGGTCTCCGCCACCGCCGCGCGGTGGACGAGTTCGCGGGCGACGGTCGCCGTCATGGACGGGGTCTCGACTCTCCGGCGAGGTCTCGGCATGTCCCTCTCCCTACGGTCTCCCCCGAAGGCCATGGCGGACGGCCAAGTGCCCGATCGAATAAGCGTTAGAGTACGAGGCGACCGGTTTGTTTTCAATCAGATCAGTGGACGACGCCCGATGATCGGGCCGATCCGGCACTCGATCGCGGGGGTCGGCCGACTCGGCGGTGCGGAGGGGCTGTTATGGCAAGGCAGGAGCGCGCCATCAGGACGCGCCGGGCGATCCTGGAAGCCGCCGGCGCGGTCTTCGACGAGCACGGCTACACCACCACCACCATCGCCATGGTGCTGGAGCGGGCCGAAGTCACCAAGGGCGCCCTGTACTTCCACTTCTCCTCCAAGGAGTCCCTCGCCCAGGCGGTGCTCGACGAGCAGGTGCCGTTCGGCGCCGTGCCGTCCCAGCCCTGCAAGTTGCAGGAGATCATCGACATGACCTTCGTCGTGGGCATGCGGCTGCTGAGCAACTCCCTGCTGCGGGGCAGTGTCCGGCTCGCGGTCGACCAGGCGACGCCGTCCGGCATCGACTTCGCGGAACCGTTCCGGCAGTGGGCAGGCCGCCTGACGGAACTGATGGAAGAGGCGCGCGCCCAGGGCGAGTTGCTGCCCACCGTGCGGCCGCGGGACACGGTGGAGCTGCTGGTCGGCGCGTTCACCGGCATCCAGTTGATGTCGCGGGCGCTGACCGGCCGCGCGGACCTGGCCGAGCGGCTGTCGGTGCTGTGGACGCACATGCTGCCCAGCATCGCGGTGCCGGGCCTGCTGCCCGCGCTGGACAGCGGCGCCGACCGGGGCGCCCGGATCCTGGCGGACGCCGACGCACCGGTCGCGACGTAACGGACGGCACATCACGTGCGGCGGGCGGCCGTTGGTGCATGACCGCGCGTCGCCCCGGCGGGCGGCGCCGCCCGGAGCCCCCGTCACCGGGCGGCGCCGAGGGTAGCCGTCACCGGGCGGCGCCCGGTGTAGCCGTCATCGGGTGGCCCCTGGTGTACCGGTCACCGGGCCGCGCTTCGCCCTCGGCTGAACGCGCAGGCCCCGGGCGCCGTACTGGACACAACAGAACCGTTCCCGCGCCCGCCGAGGAGACGTTCCGGATGTCCCGGATGACCGCACACCGCCGCACCGCCCTGGCGGCCACCGCCGTGACCCCGCTCCTGCTGAGCCTGTGGACCGCGGCACCCGCCCTGGCGCACGGCGCGCCCACCGGTCCGGCCAGCCGGGCGTTCGCCTGCTCGCCCGAGGGCGGCTCGGCCGGGAACGCGGCCTGCCGGGCGGCCGCGGCCGCGAGCGGGCAGAGCTTCGCCGCCTGGGACGACATCCGGGTCCCGAACGTGGGCGGCCGGGACCGGCAGACCATTCCCGACGGGAAGCTGTGCAGTGGCGGCCTGGCCTCGTACAAAGGCCTCGACCTCGCCCGCGCGGACTTCCCGGCCACGCGCGTGTCCCCGGGCGGGACGCTGACGATGACGTACACCGCGACGATCGCGCACGCCGGCACGTTCAAGCTGTTCCTGACGAAGCCCGGTTACGACCCGTCGAAGTCGCTGACCTGGTCGGATCTGCCCACGCAGCCGTTCGCCCAGATCACGGACCCGAAGCTGTCCAACGGCGCGTACCACTTCTCGGCCCGGCTCCCCTCGGACCGGACGGGACACCAGGTGCTGTACACGATCTGGCAGACCAGCAGCACCCCGGACACCTACTACTCCTGCTCGGACGTGGTGTTCCCGAAGGCCGCGACGTCCTCGAAGGCCACCTCGGCCGCGAGGACCACGGCGCCCGCGAGCGCGCCGGCGCACACGAGCACCCGTCCGTCGCCCTCCGCGTCGGCGCACCGGAGCGCGACCCCGTCCGCGGGCGTGTCGACGCCGGCGGCGGCGCGGACCTCGGAGCCGGCCGCCGTGGCCGCGGCGGCCGACAGCACGCCGGTGGCGGCCGGCACCGACGCCGGGTCGGGGCCCTCCGCTCCGCTGCTGGCGGGCGGCGCCGCCGCGGTGCTGGTGCTCACCGGGGGCGCCGCCCTCTTCAGCCGTCTGCGACGGCGCTGAACCTCCCCGTGGGGAAGGTCAGTTGACGGTGACCGCGACGCCTCCGTCCGTCACCGGGGCGTACTTCGCGGTGAAGTAGCCGTTGGCGAAGCACAGGGACGAGCCGGACACCTTGGTGAACTGCTGGTTGACGAAGGAGATGCTGCTGTCGGTGTTGCTCGCCGTGCCGGAGAGCGACGGGGCCTGGTAGACGCAGGTGATCGAGCCGAGCAGGGTGCGCAGCTTGGCCGTGGTCTGGATGGTGGATCCGGCCGCCGGGGTCACGGTGACCGTGCCGTCGGAGGACACGGCGGTGGTGTACGGCAGGTTGTCGACCGTGATGCTGGTGACGCCGAGCACCCCGATGACGTTGCTGGAACAGCTGGCGGCGGCGAAGGTGTGCGACGCCAGGGACTCGGTGGCGGTGCCCGGCGCGGCGGGGTTGTCGCCGACCGTGGCGGTGAACTGCGACGAGGTGCAGGAGATGCCGCTCGTTCCGGTCGCGCTCGAGTAGAGGGTGGCACTGGTGCCGCTCGCCAGGTTCGCGACGAGGGTGTCGCCGCTCGCGACCGGGTTGCCGCCGGCGGTCAGGACCGCGACGTCGTCCGCCGAGGCGGTTCCGGCCATCGGCAGCGCCAGGGCCGCCACGGTGCCGACGAGCGTGAGGAGGGTGCGTGTGCGCATGCGGGTGCCTCTTCTCCGAAGTGGGGGGTGTTGCGGGGGGTTGCGGGTCGGGCAGCGTGGGGGGTGGGTCGGTAAGGACGCGCTCGGGCGTCCGCCATTGCCGACCCGTGACGCCTTCTCCGTACGTGACGGGCCGGCAACAGCAGCCGCCGGCCGGGGCCGACGACCGTGGGGGAGCCGGCGGCCGGGCCGGGCGGAAAGGGCGACCGGTCACGGTTCGCCGGAAGGCGGCCGTGGCGGCGCCGAGAGGAATGCGGACTCGTGGGTCACTGGGGACGGAGGCCGGGAACGCGGGCAGTCGCCGCGTCAGGGATCCGGCGCCACGGATCCGGGCTGAGCCAACGAGAGTTGTAGACCTGATGCTCCGTCAACGTCAAGCACGGACAAGGAAGTTGGCGTAATCCCTCGGTTGCCGTAACGCCTTCCGAATTCCTTGATCCATAGGTGAAGCACAATCGACACCCTTTTTCCACATCTCTCTTGACCCTTGACTGTAACCATCGGTAACTTCCTCGGCGGCTACTGCTGCGTAACCGTGAAAGCCCTTGTGAGAGCCGGGAGTCGCAAGGAGGCGTGCGCCGCAGCCGCTGTCCGCGCCAGGACAACGCGCCACTGAAGCCCAACCCGCACTGACTATGCCCACGGGAGCAGACATGGCCTCGTCCCCGGACGTCACACCGTCCGAAGACAACACCCCCGAGAACCCGGAAAGCGGTTCCGCGGCCGCGACGGCGTCGGTCGCCGCCGGATCCGGCCGACGCGGACGCGTCCGTATGCGCCGGGCCGCGGTGATGGCGGTACCCGCCACCCTGGTCGCCGCCGGCCTGGCGGTCCTGACCGCGCAGGGGGCCCTCGGCGTGCAGTTCTCGATCTCCGGTATGCCCTTCACCGTCACCGCGACCGAGCTCGACGGCACCGGGTTCGAGCAGTTCGGCGCCCTGGACAACATGGCGGACGGCAGCCCCAACGCGGGCGACACCGGCGGGCAGGTACTGGTCGTCACCTCGGCCATCAAGGACGCCCACCTCACCAAGCTGTGCCAGAGCGTCGACCTCGGCGGCATCAACCTGCACATCACCGCGGGTGACGGCAAGGACCGGGTGCACGCCGTCGACCTGACCACCGACTCCACGCTGCTGTCCGGCGACGCCGAGTTCCACGGCATCGAGATCGGCAACGACGCCAGCGAGCTCAACAAGGCGGGCGTCAAGGGCCCGATCGGCGTCTTCAGCCAGCAGGCCGACACCGTGCACATCGACAACCTGCGGCAGACGAACTACGCCACCACGGCCGGTGTGTTCACCCTGCCGAACCTGCACCTGAACTTCAGCGACAAGGCCTGCTGAGCCCATGCCGAACCGTCCACGGCAGTCACCGCGGTCCGCCTTCCGAGCCTGGCGGGCCCAGCGGCCGTTCTGGGGCGGGCTGCTGCTCGCCCTGGGCGGTACGTGGATCCTGCTGACCGAGAAGGCGTCGCTGAAGGTCGTCGTGCACATCGGCATGCAGGGCCTCGCGGGCTATCTGCTGCCTGTGCTCATGGTGTTGTGCGGGCTGCTGATCCTCTTCAACCCGACGCAGCGGCTCTTCTACTCGATCACCGGCGTCCTGATCACCCTGGGCACCTGGGTCACCTCCAACCTGGGGGGCTTCTTCATCGGCCTGCTCCTCGGGGTGACCGGCAGTTGCCTCGCCTTCGGCTGGCTTCCGGACCAGGAGCCGCGGCGCAGCCGCCGCGACCGCAGGCGGGAGGCGGCGGCGCAGGAGCATCGGGCGCAGCCGCCGCGACAGGGCGGGGACGCCTCGCTGAACGGTCTGAACGGAGCGGGCGGGCCCGCCTGACACCGGCGGGCGGGTCCGGCCGGCGGCCCGGGCGGACCGGGCCTCCCGCCGGACCCGCCGCCGTCCCGGATGTCCGTAGGTCACCGGAACTTATCCTCCGGCTCGTTAGTTTCTACGGTGCTGTAGAGGCAGGCGGCGCGAAGCACCGCTCGCGCTCCACGGAACTCATCAGCACACAGCACTGACGACTACCGACATCTGGAGTTCTCATGGCCCTGTGGGACCGCATCAAGGAGTCCGCGTCGACGATGCAGACCCAGCTCGTGGCGAAGAAGAACGACCTCAAGAGCGGCGCCTTCCGCGACGCGAGCATGGCGATGTGCGCCCTGGTCGCGGCGGCGGACGGCACCGTGGACCCGGCCGAGCGGCAGCGCGTCGCCCAGCTCATCGCCACCAACGAGGTGTTGCAGAACTTCCCCGCCGACGATCTGCGCCGGCGTTTCGAGGAGAACCTGGACAAGCTGACGGCCGACTTCGCGTTCGGCAAGGTCAGCGTGTTGCAGGAGGTCGCCAAGGCGAAGAAGAAGCCCGCCGAGGCGCGCGCCGTGATCCAGATCGGCATCGTCATCGGCGGCGCCGACGGCGACTTCGACAAGACGGAGCAGGCCGTGGTGCGCGAGGCGTGCTTCACGCTGGAACTGCCGCCGCACGAGTTCGACCTCTGATCCACCCGCCGCCCGGGGAACGGGGGTCCGCCCCCGGTCCCCGGCTCCGGCCTCCGGCTGCCGTCCGGATCCGGCCAAGCCCGCCCGAAAGATTGACGTGCACGCGCCACACTCCTACTTTCTGACCGACTTGCCGAACCTAGTTCGATATTTCGAATGGATGTCACCCCGAAGGCGCACCCCCCACCCCCTCTGGAGAACCCGTGCCCGCAGCCCCCCACGCGTCCCGCCGCACGTTCCTCGGCATGAGCGCCACCGTGCCGCTCGCCCTCTCCGGCGCGCTCGCCCTGGGCGCCGGAACCGCCCGTGCCGCCGACTCGGCCTACGTCATGGGCTACTTCACCGAGTCCCCGAGCGGCACCGGCACCGACTACGGCCTGCATCTGGCCGTCAGTACGGACGCGCTGAACTGGACCCCGCTGAACCAGAACAACCCCGTGGTCACCCCCACCGAGGGCGCCGGCGGTCTGCGCGACCCCTTCATCCTGCGCAAGCAGGACGGCACGTTCGTCGTGCTCGCCACCGACCTGAAGGGCACCGACTGGAGTTACGTCAGCCAGTACGTCCATGTCTGGAACTCGGCCGACCTGCGCACCTTCACCGGCTACCACCGGCTGAAACTGCACGACATGAACACCCACAGCTGGGCGCCCGAGGCCTACTGGGACGCCGGACGCGGCCGGTACGGGATCATCTACTCGGCCGTCAACGGCAGCGGCCACAACGTCATCATGGTCAACTACACGACCGACTTCGTCACCGCGTCCGCCCCCCAGGTGTTCTTCGACCCGGGCTACGACGTCATCGACGGCGACCTGGCCGTGGGCGTGAACGGCGTCAACTACCTCTACTTCAAGTCGAGTTCGGCGCAGTCCCTGGTGGGCGCGCGGTCCACGTCGCTCACCCCGGGCAGCTTCACCGCCTTCAGTACCGGCGTCGCGCACGGCGGCACGGAGGCGCCGATCCTCGTCAAGTCGCCGACGAGCGGGTCCTGGTGGCTCTGGGGCGACACGTACACCCCGAACGGCGTCTTCTACGCCTGGCAGAGCAGCAGCCTGTCGGCCGGCACCTGGACCGCGCTGGACCAGCGGACGTACACCCAGCCGGTGAACTCCAAGCACGCCACGATCCAGCCGATCACCACGGCCGAGTACACCGGCCTGCTGGCCCAATGGGGTGCTCCGGCCTGGAACCGGCTGAAGTCCTACAACTACCCGGCCCGTTACGTCCGCCACTCCGACTACGTGGGCCGGATCGACGAGTATCCCTTCGACCCGTACGCGGACTCGCAGTGGAAGCTGGTCCCGGGGCTGGCCGACAGCGCCGGGGTCTCCTTCCGGTCGGTGAACTACCCGACCAGGTACCTGCGGCACTCCGACTACCGGCTGCGGCTGGACGCCGACGACGGCACGTCGGTGTTCGCCCAGGACGCGACGTACTACCGGACGGCGGGACTGGCGGACGCGAGCTGGTCGTCGTTCCGCTCGTACAACTACCCGACGCGGTACATCCGCCACTCGGACTACGTCCTGCGCATCGACCCCGTGTCCACGGCCACCGAGCAGCAGGACGCGACCTTCCGCGTCGGCCACTGAGCGCTCGTACCGCCTGCCGGGCGAAGCGCGCCGCCGCCCCTGCCGTCGGCGGGGGCGGCGGCGGGCCGTGGGCTCAGGCCAGGCCGACCGAGGCCAGCCATTCCTTCGCGACGTCCAGCGGGTCCTTGTTCTCCAGCTGCACCTTCGCGTCCAGGGCGAGCAGCGTCTCGGTGTCGAGCTTGGCCGAGACCGCGTTGAGCGCGGCGGCGCCCTCCTTGGAGAGCCCGCCCTTGTAGACGAGCGGCTGCACGTTCTCGAACCCGAAGAGGTTCTCCGGGTCCTGGAGGACGACGTGCTTCTCCTGCGTGATGGTCGCGTCGGTGGTGAAGAGGTCCGCGACCTGCACGGTGTTCTTCTTCAGCGCGGCCTGGGTCAGCGGGCCGCCCGCGTCCAGCGCCTTGAAGGACTTGAACTCCAGGCCGTACACGGACTTCAGGCCCACCAGGCCCTGCTGCCGGGTCTGGAACTCCGGCGAGGCGCCGAGGACCAGGTCCTTCGCCACGCCCTTGAGGTCGGCGATGCTGGACTGGGACGTCAGGTTGTACTTCTTGGCGGTCTCCGCGTTGACCGTGACGGAGTCCTTGTCCTGCGCCGGTGCCGGGTCGAGCAGTTCGAGCTTGGCGTCCAGCTTCGCGCCGATCGCGGCCGTCGTGGCCTCGATCGTCTTCGGCGCGGCCTTCGCGTCGAGGTAGGCCAGCAGCGCGCCGTTGTACTCGGGCAGCACGGTGATGGAGCCGTTCTTGAGCAGGCCGTAGGTCGTCTCACGGCTGCCGATGTTCGGCTTGTAGGTGACCTCGACGCCCTTGGCCTTCAGGGCCTCGCCGTAGATGTCGGCGAGCAGGATGCTCTCGGCGAAGTTGTTGGAGCCGACGACGACCGACTTGCCGTCCGTCTTGCCCTCCGCCAGCGGGTCGTCGGAACCGTCGGAGGAGGAACATCCCGCCAGCAGGGCCGTCGCCGCGGCGAGCGCGACGGCGGCCGCGCCGGGGTGTCTCCGGATGAACGTGCTGCTGTGGGCGTTGGAAGTCACGATTCCCGTTCCGGGTTCGGAGTTGGCGGACCTTGCGGTGGTGCGGTCGGTACAGAGCTCTCCTGATCCAATCCAGCGTGTTCGTGATCAGTCAAGGGGATTCCGGTCACCGATTTGCTTCGATAAGCGCCGCGTTGTAAACGCTGCATGAACGAGCCGGACATAGGGCCTCGACAGACGGGTTGTGATCGGATCTTGACGTAGAGCGAGGTCCTTGATCGATCAATGAACAGGTAGTCTCCAGGCAGCTCGCGAGGCACGACACCCCTTTTGAGACGATCGAAACCGGTCACGCGACACAGCACGCACCGCGCAGCACCCGTGAAGGAGGCCCGGTGTCCACGAATCAGGTGGACGCGTCCTCCCCCAGGCTCTCGGCCTCGCCCGAGCAGGGGGGATCCCCACGGTCGGCACCACCGGCCCCGCCCGGACGCGGGAGCGTTCGGGACTTCGCCGACCGGTGGCCCTTCAGGCGCAAGCTCAACATCCTCGTCGGCGTTCCGCTCACCGTGGTCGCCGTCCTGCTCGGTTACCTCATCAGCGACCTGGTGCAGGAGTCCTCCGGCGCCGCGTCGGCGGCCCAGCTGGTCCGCGACAGCACCCAGGTCGCGCAGCTCGTCGGCCGGGTGCAGGCCGAGCACCAGCAGGCCATCCTGCTGTCCGTACGGCACCAGGCGGCGTACGACGGCGGCACGCCCTCGTCCGAGGCCTACCGCATGGCGCAGCTGGCCGTGGACACCCAGGTCGAGAAGGTGCGCGACACCTTCGGCGACCGGCTGCCGGCCGCCGAGGCGCAGGCCCTGCGCGAGGTCGAAGGTCTGGAGAACCTGCGGAACACCATCGAGCAGGGCTATCTGCCCGCCGACAACATCGACCCGGCGTACGCGGGCGCCGCCGAGGGCCTCATCAACGGCCTCGGCCTGGACCGCGACGCCGACCTGGCCGCCACCTTCACCGGCACCCTGCTCGACTCGCTGCTGCGCGCCGACGCGGCGCACGGCGCCTTCGAGACCGGAGTGCTCTCGGCGCGCACCGGTGACACCAACGCGCTCATCGAGTTCACGGGGGCGGTCGGCTCCTACGAGCTGTACACCTACCAGGCCGAACGGTTCGCGCAGTTCGCCACCGAGGAGCAGGCCGACGAGCTCGGCGGCATCGAGCACACCGGTGCGCAGGCCGCCATCACCCAGCACTACGCCGAACTCCAGATCGACCCCAGCGCGCTCCAGGCCGAGACCACCGCGCAGATCCGCGCGGCGCTCCAGGACTCGATCGACTCCTATCCGGGCTATCTGCAACAGGCCCAGGACCGGCTGAAGATCACCACCTCGCTGATCGACCAGATCGCCGACCGGGCCGACGACGCCTCCACCGGCGCCCAGTGGCGCGCCGGTCTGCTGCTGAGCCTGGCGCTGATCGGGTTCGCCGCCTGGATCGCCTTCTCCGTGGCGGTCCGCCGCTCCGTGGTCCGTCCGGTGCAGGCGCTCACCGGGGCCGCGCAGGAGGTCGCCGACGTGGCCGGCCGCGAGCTCGCCCGCGTGGCGGACGACGACGCCGAGGCCGAGGGCCCGCCGCTGCTGCGCGCGATACCCGTCACCGCCCACGACGAGATCGGCGAGCTGGCCGAGGTCTTCAACCGGGTGCAGACCACCGCGGTCGCGCTGCTGGAGCGTCAGGTGCTCAGCCGCCGCAACGTCGCCGAGATGTTCGGCAACATGGGCCGCCGGGTCAGCAACCTCACCACCCGGCAGCTGGCGCTGATCGACTCCGTCGAGCGCGGCGAGACCGACCCGGCGCTCCTCGAACACCTCTACTCCATCGACCACATCGCGGTCCGGCTGCGCCGCAACGCGGACAGCCTGATGCTGCTGGCCGGCATCCGCGAGACCGTACTGTCCTCCGGACCCACCGCCCTCGCCAACGTCGTACGGGCCGCGCTCGGCCAGATCGAGGACTTCCACCGGGTCGAGCTGCACGCCGGGACCACGGTCATGGTGGAACCGGACCTGGTCGGCGACCTGACCCTGATGGTCGCCGAACTCCTGGAGAACGCCGTGTCGTTCTCGCCCGCGGGCAGTCCCGTGGAGGTGACCGTGCGCTCCGGGGACACCGGCGCGACCATCACGGTCGCCGACCACGGTCTGGGCATGAGCGCCGAACGGCTCGCCGAGGAGAACGGCCGCCTGATCCGCCGCGAGCGGCTGGACCTGGTGCCGACGAAGGTGCTCGGCCTCTTCGTGGTGGGCACGCTGGCCCGGCGCTGGGAGGTCGGGGTCGACCTGTCCCGTACCCGGGGCGGCGGTGTGACCGCCGAGGTGACGATCCCTTCGTCGCTGCTGCTGACGATGAGCGCGGTGGCCTCCGGCGGCCCGGCCGGGTCCTCCGACACGGCCCACCCCGACACCACCGCGGGTGCGGCCGCCGCCTCCGGACCCAGGCCTTCGCCCTCCGCCGTGGCGTCGGCGGACGAACCGGCCGACGAGCACCCCGGCGCCCTCCCCCGCCGTGTCCCGCGGCGCGAGCAGGACCCCGCGGACGCTCCGCAGACGGACACCACGGACCGGCCGGCTCCGCACATCCCCGCACCCCGTGCCGGGTCCACGGCGTCCGCCCGCGGTGCCGACGGCAGCGGCGAGGCCCGGCCGCTGCGCCGTCGGGTGCGCGGCGCCACCCTCCGTACCACCGCGGACGCCGGGCAGCAGGCCGCGCGGCAGACCGCCGTGCCGGACGACGCCGACGCCGTCCGCTCCGCGCTGGAGGAGTTCGAGGCGGCCGTGGAACGCGCCCACCAGGACACCGCCTCGAATCCCCTGCCGGCCCAGCCGGTCCCGACCACTCTTGACCCGCACGACCCGAACCACCTCCCGGAAGGAGCCGAGCAGTGAGTACGTCGACAGGTGACACCCCGTCGGGCGAGGCCGCGCCGACCGATCTGCAGGCCGCCGCAGCCGACTTCACCTGGCTGCTCAATCGTTTCGCCACGGAGACCGCAGGTGTGGTCGACGCGATCGCGGTGTCCTCCGACGGACTGCTCATCGCCGTCTCCGAACTGCGCGAGCACGCCGACTCCGAGCGTCTCGCGGCGATCGTCTCCGGCATCACCAGTCTGGCCGCCGGCGCCTCGGGCAACTACGGTCTGGGCGGTCTGAACAAGGTCATCATCGACCTCGAGGGCGGCCATGTGCTGGTCTCCGCGATCGGCAGCGGCGCGGTGCTCGGTGTGGTCACCGACAAGGAGGCCAAGCTGGGCAACATCGCGTACGAGATGACGGTGTTCGCCAACCGGGCGGGCGCCGCGCTCAGCCCCCAGCTCGTGCTCGAACTCAAGAACAGCGTCGGCGCGGCGTCCCGGCGCTGACCGGCCGCCGCCGGTCGCGAGAGAAAAGAGAGCTCCCCATGGCGGACGGCGCCGCACCACCTCCGGAGCCGGACCCGGTCGCGGGGCCGGACCCGGTCACGGAGCCGGCCGCGGAGGCGGACCCGGTCCCGGCCGCCGATCCGGCACCGGACCCGGTCCCGGCCGCCGAACCGGTTCCGGTCGGACCCGCCTCCGCCGTGCGGCCGTTCCTGGTCACCGCCGGGCGGGTGGCGGGCTCGGGAGAGGCCGAGTCCGGACGGACGATGCCCGTCGAGACCCAGCTGGTGACCACGGTCGCCGGACTCGACGGGCTCGACCGGCTCTCCTTCGAGCGGCACGACATCGTCGCCGCCTGCCGGCAGCCGCAGTCCATCGCGGAGATCGCGGCCAGGCTGCGGCTGCACCTGAACGTGGTGCGGGTCCTCGCCGAGGACCTGCGCCGCGCCGGGCAGCTGAGCGTGCATGTGCCGGACGCGGGCGTCACCCACGGCGCGTCCGTCCTGCGCAGGGTTATCGAAGGCCTGCGGGCCATCCCCGACTCCCGAGGAATACTCCGTGACACCGACTGAACCGCTCACCCGGGGCGCGGCCGCGCAGCGCACCGTACGGCCGCCGCTGCCGGTGAAGATGGTGATCGCGGGCGGCTTCGGCGTGGGCAAGACCACCGCCGTCGGCTCCATCTCCGAGATCGAGCCGCTGACCACCGAGGCCGCCATCACCGAGGTCGCGGCCGGAGTGGACGACCTCACCCACACCCCGCAGAAGACCACGACCACGGTCGCGATGGACTTCGGCTGCATCACCATCGACCCCACCCTGAAGCTGTACCTGTTCGGCACCCCCGGGCAGGAGCGGTTCGGGTTCATGTGGGACGACATCGTCGAGGGCGCGGTCGGCGCGCTGGTCATCGTCGACACCCGCCGCCTGGACGACTGTTACGCGGCCGTGGACTACTTCGAGCACAAGGGCATCCCCTTCGCGGTGGCGGTCAACGCCTTCGACGGGAAGGTGGAGCACTCGCTGGACGAGGTCCGCTGGGCCCTCGACATCGCCGAGGGCACCCCGCTGTCGGTGTTCGACGCCCGCGAACAGGGTTCGGTGCGGGACGCGCTGCTCGTCGTGCTGGAGCTGGCGCTGGCCCGCACCGAGGGCGCGGCCTAGGACCTGTCCGGCGGATCAAGTCGCAGGAAAGCTGCGGTGCCGTATCAGCCCGGGTGAGCGGGGTCATGGGAGTGCCCCCGGCTCGAGCGGAGCCGAGAGCTGGGGGAGCGTCCGGCTGCAAGGCG
>NZ_JBEOWS010000183.1:0-19248 GCF_040296125.1 Streptomyces sp. NPDC002265
AACGGCCGTCTGTCGACGACACCGGCCGCCGCGGCGGCGCAATTCACCCTTGACAGCACACATCGCGTGCTCGTCGGGCTGCCGCCGAACGTCCGGTCGCCGCCCTGCACCGACTGCGGCACGGGCGGATCGACGAGGGATCAGCAGACCTCGGCCGTGAGGAGGCCGCAGGGGGCGAGCTCGTGCGGAAGCTCCACCCGCATACCGCAGAAGCATCGCAACAGGCTGCCCCGTGAAGCCGGAGCGCCCAGGTCGATCATGAGGATGTCTCGTACTTCCCGGAGCACATCACTCAACTGGAAGCCTCTGGCGACCTGGATGCTGACCTCGTCAGGGTCCCAGACCGCGATTTTTGGCAGATTATCCGCCAATGAAATGTGGATGCACACAACTGTCTCCCCAGGGATGCACAACAACAGAAGTGATCCGCTCCGGGAGGTCAGCGGCTGACTGATGGTACCGACGGCTGTCTTGGCTGGGGGGAGTTTCGGTCATATTCATCTGCGGGGCGTGGATGGTCTTGCGCGCGGGCCGGCACATCGGTGTGTCGGGCCCGGAACCCCGGCATGGTGCCGTTGACCTCAGGTAATACGACTAACCTGCAGCATCGCCTCGGCGTCCTTCAGGAGCGCGCGCTGACGTGCCTCTGGCAATTGCCTGTACAGCTTGAGGAGCCGCGCCTCCCGTTCGTCCCCGCTCGGACCGGGTGCGGGGCGGCCGACCGCCTCGAAGAACTCCCTGGGCGTGGTCCGCACACCCCAGCGCCTGAATACGTCGACCATGGCTCGAAGCTTCTCCGGGTCGATGCGGGAGGTGCCGCGGGTCCGGTTCATCCATGCGTTGAGGGTCGGATACGAGATGCCGGCCTCTGATGCCAGGTCCTTCTGGGTCTTGCCCGGAGCCTGCGACAGAAGGCGTTCGAGGAGAGTTGCCAGGTCCACGTCCCGGCGTGCCGGATCGTCGCCGGCTTTTGGTTCTCCTGGGCGGCTCTGCTGGTTCGTCACGCCTCAGAGGATCGGTCATCAATATCTACAAGCGCAAGTAGATCGCAGACCGGCAATTCAGGCTCTTGGGGCACGCCGGAGCATTGCTGGCCCAGCCACCTATTAGTGCGCCCCCGTGCTCCCCCTATGGCGTCTCGCGGATTTACTGCTTCCCCTTGCTCTCCGTACATAACTTGACACTGTATGCATCTACGTGAAGACTGTAGATAACTCCGGAGGCGGGTCACCGACTCCCGGTGGAGACGGGTGCCCGGCGCCCTTTCCGTGGGATCTGCAGGGCGTTTATCCGGCGCCCCTGTGCAGCGGAGTTGCAGGACGGCACGTGAAATACCCCAGGCACTTACGGCATCGGCCACCCTGCTCCGTCGCGGAGTGGGGCGACCGGACGTTCGCTCGCCGAAGGAATCTACATCTACATGAATATTGAAGATGCGGAGAGCCTTCGCTCCGCACCGACGACGTCGACGGGAGTACCCACTGTGTCCGCACTGAACAACGTCACCCACGCTCCGGACGGTCCGGAGCCCGAGTTGGTCGCCCGGGCCCGCGCGGGCGACCGGGAGGCGTTCGCCACGCTGTACTACGAGCACTACCGCCTGGTCTACAGCTTCCTGCTCATCCGCACGCGCAACCGGCACCTGGCCGAGGACCTGACGCAAGAGGTGTTCACCCGCGCGCTGCGCCGTATCGACGCGTTCACCTGGCAGGGCACGGCGTTCGCCGCCTGGCTGATCACCATTGCGAAGAACCTTTATCTGGACGAACTCGGCCGCGGCCGCACCCGGTTGGAGACTCCCGTCGCCGAGTTCCTGGACCCGCAGGAGCCCGGCCGCGGCCCCGAGTCGCTCGCCCTGCGCGAGCTGGAGGCCGTCGAGGCCCACGAGACCGTCCGCACCGCCCTGCACACGCTCAACGCCCAGCAGCGGCACTGCGTCCAACTGCGCTTCCTCGACGAGCTGACACCCCAGGAGACGGCCGTGGCAATGGGACGCAGTGTCGGTGCCGTGAAGGCCCTGACCCATCGGGCACTCCAGAAACTGCGCTGGACAGCCGGGGCGGTGGCAGTGTGAACAGAAACGTCCCCCACGCCGCGCGCGTGATCCGTACGGTGCTGGCGACCGTCCGCACCGAACAGGCGTCGGCCCTCGCGCACGCCCTCGACTCGGCCTGCCTCCTCGTCGACCCCGAGCGCTCCTTCGGCGTGGTGCTGTACCGGACACCGGAAGGCGGCTGGTCGCGCACCGGCCGGCCGGTCACCGAACTCGAACAGCAGGCCCTGAACTGGGACGCCGCCTGCGGGCGTGCGCAGCAGGTCGCCCAGGACATCGAGCGGCATCTCGACGACCACCCCGGCCCCCACGCCATCCGGGTCGAGGGCGACCGGGTCCGGGTCCTGCTGCGCGTCGACGGCCCCGCCGAATGGGCGCGCTGGCGTACGTACTTCGGCATCACGGTCGTCGGCGAACGGACCGATCCCCACACGCTGACCGGTGAAGGAGAGTACGACGGCGTCCGGGTGACGGTGGTGGCCCTCGGTGCGTCCACGGCGTCGCAGGGGGCGACGGACGGTGAGGAGAAGCGGCCCTTCCGGATCGGCGAGACCCTCTACGACCTCGCCTTACCGCAGCGCGACGCGTACGGCGACATCTGGTACTTCCAGGGCCGTCGAAGAAGCGACGGGATGCCCCTGATGTCCCTCGACGGCCGGCCCGAGCGGTGCTCCCTGGCCAATGTGGTGGCGTATCTGGGGCCGTTGTCGCCGGTACGGGCCGACGACGAGGGCGTCACCGCGAACCCGGCACCGAACCCGCCGGGACTGCCCGAGGTGGCGGTGCTGCCCGAACCGGTGGCGCTGCCCCGGGCATCGGCGCAGGCGGCGGCGCCGCACACGGCCGTACCGCGAGTGCTGCCGAACCTGCCGGAACCGCGCGTCATGGCGGACGCGCAGGGAGCGTGGGCGGGATCGGACAGGCCGGCGATGTCGGCGGTGCCGGACCCGGAGACGGCGGCCGGGGCCGAGACGCGGTCGTCGGTGACACCGGGGCCGTGGGCGGCGGCCGAACCGTCGCAGCCGGCGGAGCCCGAGGTGTGGTCGCGGGCCCAGGAGTCGTGGAAGGCGGACGTGCCCCGGGCGGGGGCGCTGCCGCAGGCGTCGGGGACCCGGTCGCCGGAGGCGGGGGCCTGGATGGCGGCGGTGCCGAGGGCGGACGTACGGCCCGAGGCGCACGGACCGTGGGCGGCGCTGAACCTGCCCGCGGCGGGCCGGTGGTCGGACGTGCCGCGGCCACGGGTGATGACGGACCTGCCGGACCCGCGGACCGTCCCGGACCCGCACGACGCGCGGGTGCACGCGCGGGCGGACGTACGGACGGTACCGAACCTGCCGGACCCGCGGACGACGTCGGACCGGCCGGCTCCGCACCCGCACCTGGCGGCGCAGCCCGAACCGCAGCCGGAGCCGCCGTCGGCACCGCAGTCCGAGCCGCCGCCGGAACCGGTGCGGCTGCCCGATCGGGCCCAGCCGTCCTGGGCCGAACCGCGCGAACCGCTCGTCCCGTCGGCTCCGGCGGCCGGCCCGGCGAGGCCGGCCCGATGAGTGCCGGTCGGTCGAGGGGGCCGACCGGCTCCGGAGGGGGAGCGGAGGGAACACGGGCCTGGGAGTCGAGCGCAGCCTGTCGCCACCAGGACGCGGAACTCTGGTTCTCCCGCCGCTCCTCGTCCAGGGCCGTGGCCATCTGCGCGGCCTGCCCCGTGCTGGCCCACTGCCGGGCCGCCGTCCTCAAACGCGAGAAGGGACTGCCCAAGTGTCATCGCAGCGGTGTCATCGCCGGCCTGACCGGTCCTCAGCGCTATGCCCTGGAAAGGCAGTCGGACCCGGCGCGGCCACGGCCGTCCGCCGACCTGAAGGCCGGCCGCGCCCCGGTCGGTGCACGGCGAGGGCAGCCCGCCCCGTGCGGGACCCGGGCGGCCTACCAACGGCATCTGCGCCTGCGCGAGACCGTCGACGAGGCCTGCCGCCTCGCCAATGCGCGCAGCGCCGGCCGTTACCGGCGCACCGGCTCCACCCGTGGCTGGAACGAAGACGCCCGGGGCCGCGACCGTGTACCGGACGCGGCCGGGACTCCCGGCAGTCCGCCCCGGAAGTGATTCCTCGTTCACCGCCACCGGAGTACTTCATGTCCGCACCTTCGACGGGCCCGCTGCCCGAAGAGCCCGTGGCCGGCGGCTCCCGCGCCCGCCGCTTTCGAGCCGACCGTCCCGCCGGCCGCACGGCCGCCCTGCTCCGTCTCCTCAGGCCGCGCGGGCGTGCCTCCCGGCCGGAGACCGAGCCACCGGAGCACCCTTCCGTCGATCTGGACAGCTGCCGACAGGAGCTGGCCCGCTGGCAGCACCACGCCGACTCCTTCGAGCGGGAGCTGAGCCGCGTCGCCTCCGAACGCGCGCACCTCCTCGCCTGGCTGGCGGCACTGCATCCGTCGAGCGCGGTCATCACCCCGGCCGTCGGCATCGGAGGGGACGGCACACACCTGCTGCGGCTCGTGGCCGGGGAGCGGCAGTTGTGCTGGCACCTTCTCCCCAAGGACCTCCCGCTGTTCGGACACGTCCCGTACACCGAGCGCAGCACGGGACCGCTGCAACGGGACGGCCCCGGCGCCCTGGAACAGGCCGCGCACATCCGCAGTCACACCAGACTGCTGGCCATCGAGGGAACCCTGTTCGCCGTCCCCGTCGAGAAAGAGGCGTCGGCGCGGCCCGCCGAGCACTGACACCGCCGCACGGGACGGCCTGCGGGCCCCCGCGGAACTCCGGTTGGCAGGCTCGGGAGGCACGTCGGCCGGACCAGCGCTCCCCTGCGGGGGACCTCCAGCAGGGGAGCGCTGCCCCGCCGCCAACTCCCGCACCCCCGCGCCCCGCCTGCCATGCCGTCGCCCGGCTTCGCGCCCGGCCTCGCGCTTGGCTCTGCGCCCGGTTCCGCCCGCGGTTCTGCGCCGGGCCGAGCCTCGGGTTCGGTCTGTCGTGCCGACTCGGCCTCGCGCTTGGCCCCGAGTCCGGCCCGGGCCCCGAGTACGGCCCGGGCCCCGAGCCCGCGCCCGGCCCCGAGTTCGGCTCTGCCCGCGGCTCTGCGGGCCCGGTCCCGGGCTCGGTTCTGCCCGTAGTCCCGCGCCCGGTTGCGTCGGCTGTCTCGTGTCCGGTTCGTTCGCCGGGCCGTTACAGCCAGCTCGCGAACTCCAGCAGCAGTTCCGCGTCCGCGGTCCGGCCCACGCGGCGTGCCCGTACCCCGGACTCCACCGCCCGGAACAGGGTCCAGCCGCGCAGCCGTTCCTGGTCCACCTCCAGCGACTCCGCCAGCCGCTTCACCCGCCGCCGGGTCGTCGACGACCCCGACGGAGAGGCGATCAGGTCCTCCACCCGGTCCCGTACCAGCCGGGCCAGGTCGAACGCGCACTCGCCGACCACCGGGTCCGGCCCCACGGCCAGCCACGGCATCCGCTCGCCCGCCAGCACCTTGCTCTGCCGGAAGGTGCCGTGCAGCAGCCGGTGCTCGGGAGGTGCCGCCAGCAGTTCCGCGCGGACCGCGAGCGCGACCTCGACGAGCGGGGCCAGTTCGGGATCGGCCGCCGCGCTCGCCGCCATCGCCTCGGCCTGCCGGCCGGTCCGCTCGTCCACGGTCTCGAAGACGTGCCCGGCCGCGCCGCCCGGCGGTTCGACCCACAGCCTGCGCAGCGTGCCCGCCGCCTCCAGCAGGGCCTTCGCCTCGGGCAGCGACCGCACCGAGACGTCCGGGTGCAACCGCTCCAGCAGGAGCACACCCTCCGTGCGGACGTCTTCGAGCAGTTGTACGGCGCCCAGGCCACCCCAGTGCGCCAGTGCGGCCCGTTCGCTCTCCGGCCGGGCCCGGCCCGGGGCCAGCTTCAGCACGGCGGGCGTTCCGTCGGCCCGTCGCACCAGCACCACCAGACTGCTCCGGCCGCCCGGCAGCTGGACCCGCTCCACGGTCAACTCGCGTAGCGCGACGGCCTGCCCGGCCGCCTCGGGCAGCCTCTCCAGCCAGGCGTCACCGTTCGGTGCCGTCTCGCCGAGCGCCCGCACCAGACGCTGCGGCGGTTCGAAAGCCATGCGCGAGTCGATTCCTTCCGCTCCAGGGTCACGCCGTCGGTGTTGCCGAGGCCGGGGCCGGCGTCACCGTCGAATCAGCACCCGCGGCGGCGCTCGCACCCGCACTCGTCTCCGCGGTCGCACCGGTACCCGCCAACTCGGCGAGACCAGGGAAGGCTACGCTCCCGCCGCGCCAGCGCACCGCGCGGACCGCCGCCTCGCGCAGCGCCCCGGCCGCCTCGCCGCGCTGTCCGCCCTCGCTCGCCCGCACCAGGTCGGAGTACACCCCGGCCACCCGTTCCTCCAGTTCGGCGGCGAGCCGCACGGCCGCGGCGGAGTCCGCCACGGGGAACGGCAGGGCGTACGCGGCGCTCGCCGCGACCGGATCGCCGCCCAGGTCACGGACCTTGCGCACCAGCGCGTCCCGGCGGGCCCGGTGTGCGTCGTACGCCGTCTGCGCCTCCGCGCGCCGTTCCTCGGCGACCCGCCCGCCGACGACGCCGTACCCGTACACCGCCGCGTGCTCGGCCGCCAGCACGGCCTGCAACGCCTCCAGTTCCGGAGTTTTCGCCCCGCTCACTTGGTCCCCTCCGTCAGCAGATACGCGTGTGCGGCCCCGGCCGCCGCCACCGAGGCCAGCAGCCGGGCCAGTTCGCCCGGCACGTCCAGCAGCGCCTTCGCGCGCTGGTCCGCCAGCGCCCGTTCGGCCGCGGCCAGCCCGGTGAGCGCCTCCTTCCGGCTCCCCGGTGCCGCGGCCGTCCCGGAGGAGGCCGACGTGGAAGGCGTCGACCCGGCCGAAGCCGGCCCGTCGGGCGCGGACGCCGGGGAGGCCGTACCGGAGGAGCCGGTGGCGGACCCGGCGGCGGACGGCGTGGCGGACGGCTTCGCCTTGACGCCCCCGAACGCCGTCACATGCCGGAGCGTCTCGGCCCGAAGCGGCTCCAGCCGCTTCGCCAGCGCCGGATACGCGGCGATCACCAGGTCGTATCGCTCGACGATCCCCGTGCTGTCCTGTGCCGCACGTGCCCGGGCCCGTTCGGTGACCGACGGGCCGCGGCTCGCGGTCTCCTCGGACTCCTCACGGGCGGGGGAGCAGCCCACAAGGAGGGCGGCCCCGGCGGTGGAGGCGAGCAGGGATCTTCTGCGCGGCCCCGAGGGGGTGCGCGGTGGCGGGAAGTACGGCACGGCAGACGTCCTCAGGGGGGCTTGTGCGAACACACGGACGGGGAGGGCGGCCCCGCCGGTGATCACGGTACCCGCGTGCCCGCCCGGCATCACTCATCGGCACCGCTCCAGGCGCAGGTGGACGGCAACACTCCCTGCGACCGGATACCCTTTGAGCAGACACACGCCCCATCCCACAACAGCACACGCGGCCGAGGAGTCACCCGGATGAGCACCACTCAGAGCGAGAGGCTGCGAGAACTACTGGAACCGCTCGTGACCTCCCAGGGCCTCGATCTCGAAGAGATCACTGTGGACTCCGTGGGCCGCAAGCGGGTGCTGAGCGTCGTCGTCGACTCCGACACAGGGGCGGATCTGGACCGGATCGCCGATGTGAGCCGCGCGCTCTCGGCGAAGCTCGACGAGACGGACGCGATGGGCGAGGGCGAGTACACCCTCGAGGTCGGAACCCCGGGCGCGGAGCGCGCCCTCAGCGAGCACCGCCACTACGTGCGTGCTCAGGACCGCCTGGTGAGGTTCCAGCTCACCGAGGGCGGCGAACTGACCGCCCGGATCCTGACGGTCGACGAGGCAGGTCTCGACGTCGAGGTGCCCGGAGTGAAGGGCCGCAAGGCCACCTCCCGCAGGCTCGCCTTCGACGAGATCGCCAAGGCCCGGGTGCAGGTCGAGTTCAACCGCAAGGACAGCAAGGACATGAAGGAAGAGGAGGAGGCGTAGCCGTGGACATCGACATGAGCGCCCTGCGGGGCTTGGTGCGGGAGAAGGAGATCTCCTTCGACCTGCTGGTCGAGGCGATCGAGTCGGCCCTCCTCATCGCCTACCACCGCACCGAGGGAAGCCGCCGTCACGCGCGCGTGGAGCTCAACCGGGAGACCGGGCATGTGACCGTGTGGGCGAAGGAGGACCCCGAGGACCTCGAAGAGGGCCAGGAGCCCCGCGAGTTCGACGACACCCCGTCCGGCTTCGGCCGTATCGCCGCCACCACGGCCAAGCAGGTGATCCTGCAGCGCCTGCGCGACGCCGAGGACGACGCGACGCTCGGCGAGTACGCCGGCCGTGAGGGCGACATCGTCACCGGTGTGGTGCAGCAGGGCCGTGACCCGAAGAACGTGCTGGTCGACATCGGCAAGCTGGAGGCGATCCTGCCGGTGCAGGAGCAGGTGCCGGGCGAGACCTACCCGCACGGGATGCGGCTGCGGTCGTACGTCGTCCGGGTGGCGAAGGGTGTCCGCGGTCCGTCCGTGACCCTCTCGCGCACGCACCCCAACCTGGTGAAGAAGCTCTTCGCGCTGGAGGTGCCGGAGATCGCCGACGGTTCCGTCGAGATCGCCGCCATCGCGCGCGAGGCCGGTCACCGCACCAAGATCGCGGTGCGGTCCACCCGTTCGGGCCTGAACGCCAAGGGCGCCTGCATCGGCCCGATGGGCGGCCGGGTGCGCAACGTGATGGCCGAACTGAACGGCGAGAAGATCGACATCGTCGACTGGTCGGACGACCCGGCCGAGATGGTGGGCAACGCGCTCTCCCCGGCGCGGGTGAACAAGGTCGAGGTCGTGGACCTCTCGACCCGGTCCGCGCGGGTGACCGTGCCCGACTACCAGCTGTCGCTGGCGATCGGCAAGGAAGGGCAGAACGCCCGTCTCGCGGCCCGGCTCACCGGCTGGCGTATCGACATCCGGCCGGACACCGAGCAGGTGTCCGAGTAGCGCTCCCCCGGGAGTGGGAATAGATCCCGGCCTTTGTTGCTTGGATCACGACAACAACCGTTCGATTTTTGCCCCAAAGGGGTGAGGTCGGTGCGGGGAGGTAGACTTAGCAGTGTCTGGCCGGACGCGAGCCCGCGTATGCCCTGAACGCACCTGTGTGGGGTGCCGGGAGCGAGCGGCCAAGACCGATCTGCTGCGCATCGTGGCGGCCGGGGACGCCTGCGTCCCCGATCCTCGCGGTACGCTGCCCGGCCGGGGTGCGTATGTACATCCCGTCCCGGTCTGTCTCGACCTGGCGGTACGCCGCCGGGCGTTCCCGAGGGCGCTGCGCGTCCCGGGCCCGCTCGACGTAAAGGTGTTGCGCCAGTACGTGGAGCAGACAGAACGTTGCTGAGCAGGCAACACCGTAAGAAGCGTCGCGCGGACCTCCGCGCGGCCCAGGTACCCCGCGAGTTGGAAGTAGGTCGAGATTGCGATGAGCACTCGATGAGCACGCGATGAGTACGCCCATGAAGTAGCGACGGTCCGGCCGCAACCCGGACCTAAAAGGAGCGAAGTGGCTAAGGTCCGGGTATACGAACTCGCCAAGGAGTTCGGTGTGGAGAGCAAGGTCGTCATGGCCAAGCTCCAGGAACTCGGTGAATTCGTCCGATCGGCGTCCTCGACGATCGAGGCGCCCGTAGTACGCAAACTGACAGACGCCTTCCAGGGTGGTGGCAGCGGCAAGTCCGCCGGCCGTCCCGCCCCGCGCAAGGCGGCTCCCAAGCCCGGCGCGCCCTCCCCGGCGCAGACGGCTCGTCCGGCTGCTCCGAAGCCGCCGGTCGCCCCCAAGCCCCCCGTGGCCCCGCAGCCCGCGGCCCCGGCGGCTCCGTCGGCCTCCGCGCCGGCTGTCTCCGGCCCGCGTCCGGTGCCGGGCCCCAAGCCCGCGCCGCGTCCGGCCCCGGCTGCCCCCACGACCCCGGAGTTCACCGCTCCGCCGTCGGCCCCGGCCGCGCCGGCCGCTCCGGCCGCCTCCCAGGGCCAGGGTCAGGGTCCGCGCCCCGGTGCCCGTCCGGGCCCCGGCGGCCCGAAGCCCGGTGCCCGTCAGGGTGGTCCCGGCCAGGGTCAGGGCCAGGCTCCCCGTTCCGACCGTCCCGACCGTGGCGCCCCGCGCCCCGGTGGTCAGGCCCCGCGTCCGGGTGCCCGTCCGGCCGGTCCCCGTCCGGGCAACAACCCCTTCACCTCCGGTGGTTCCACCGGCATGGCGCGTCCGCAGGCGCCGCGTCCGCAGGGCGCGCGTCCCGGCGGCCCCGGTGCCCCCGGCGCCGGTCCCCGTCCGCAGGCGCCCGGCGCCCAGGGCGGCGGTCCGCGTCCGCAGGCTCCGGGCGGTTCCCGTCCGTCGCCGGCCGGTATGCCCCGTCCGCAGGGCGGCGGTCCCCGTCCCGGTGGCGGTCCCGCGGGTCCGCGTCCGAACCCCGGCATGATGCCGCAGCGTCCCGCTGCCGGCCCGCGTCCCGGCGGTGGCCCCGGTGGCCGCGGTCCGGGCGGTGCGGGTCGTCCCGGCGGCGCCGGCCGTCCCGCGGGCGGCGGCTTCGCCGGCCGTCCGGGCGGTGGCGGCGGTGCCGGTCGTCCCGGTGGTGGCGGCGGCTTCGCCGGCCGTCCCGGTGGCGGTGCCCCCGGCGCCGGTGGCGGCGGCGGTTTCGGTGGCGGCGGTGGCCGTCCCGGCTTCGGCGGTCGTCCCGGTGGTCCCGGTGGCCGTGGTGGCACGCAGGGCGCCTTCGGCCGTCCCGGCGGTCCCGCGCGTCGCGGTCGCAAGTCGAAGCGGCAGAGGCGCCAGGAGTACGAGGCCATGCAGGCCCCGTCGGTCGGCGGCGTGATGCTGCCTCGCGGCAACGGCGAAGCCATTCGCCTGTCGCGCGGTGCCTCCCTCACCGACTTCGCGGAGAAGATCAACGCCAACCCGGCGTCGCTCGTCGCGGTCATGATGAACCTCGGCGAGATGGTCACGGCCACGCAGTCCGTCTCCGACGAGACGCTCCAGCTCCTCGCCGGCGAGATGAACTACACGGTTCAGATCGTCAGCCCGGAGGAGGAGGACCGCGAGCTGCTCGAGTCCTTCGACATCGAGTTCGGCGAGGACGAGGGCGGCGAGGAGGACCTCGTGGTCCGTCCGCCGGTCGTCACCGTCATGGGTCACGTCGACCACGGCAAGACCCGACTGCTCGACGCCATCCGCAAGACGAACGTCATCGCGGGCGAGGCCGGCGGCATCACCCAGCACATCGGTGCCTACCAGGTCGCGACCGAGGTCAACGACGAAGAGCGCAAGATCACCTTCATCGACACCCCGGGTCACGAGGCGTTCACCGCCATGCGTGCCCGTGGTGCCCGGTCGACGGACATCGCGATCCTCGTCGTCGCGGCCAACGACGGCGTCATGCCGCAGACGGTCGAGGCGCTCAACCACGCCAAGGCGGCCGACGTCCCGATCGTCGTCGCGGTCAACAAGATCGACGTCGAGGGTGCCGACCCGACCAAGGTGCGCGGTCAGCTCACCGAGTACGGTCTGGTGGCCGAGGAGTACGGCGGCGACACCATGTTCGTCGACATCTCCGCCAAGCAGGGTCTGCACATCGACTCCCTGCTGGAGGCCGTCATCCTCACCGCGGACGCCTCGCTCGACCTGCGTGCCAACCCGCACCAGGACGCGCAGGGCATCTCGATCGAGTCCCGGCTCGACCGCGGCCGCGGTGCCGTCTCCACGGTCCTCGTCCAGCGAGGCACCCTGCGGGTCGGCGACACGATGGTCGTGGGCGACGCCTACGGCCGAGTGCGCGCCATGCTCGACGACAACGGCAACAACGTCGCCGAGGCGGGCCCGTCGACGCCGGTCCAGGTCCTGGGCCTGACCAACGTCCCGGGTGCGGGCGACAACTTCCTCGTCGTCGACGAGGACCGCACGGCTCGCCAGATCGCCGAGAAGCGTGCGGCCCGCGAGCGCAACGCGGCCTTCGCCAAGCGCACGCGCCGCGTCTCCCTCGAGGACCTGGACAAGGTGCTCAAGGCCGGCGAGATCCAGCAGCTGAACCTGATCATCAAGGGTGACGCTTCCGGTTCCGTCGAGGCGCTCGAGTCGTCCCTGCTCCAGCTGGACGTCGGCGAAGAGGTCGACATCCGCGTCCTGCACCGCGGTGTCGGTGCGGTCACGGAGTCGGACATCGACCTGGCGATGGGCTCGGACGCCATCGTGATCGGCTTCAACGTCCGTGCGGCCGGCCGCGCGGCGCAGATGGCCGAGCGCGAGGGCGTGGACGTCCGCTACTACTCGGTCATCTACCAGGCGATCGAGGAGATCGAGGCGGCCCTGAAGGGCATGCTGAAGCCGGAGTACGAGGAGGTCGAGCTCGGTACGGCGGAGATCCGCGAGGTCTTCAAGTCGTCCAAGCTGGGCAACATCGCCGGTGTCCTCATCCGCTCCGGAGAGGTCAAGCGGAACACCAAGGCCCGACTCATCCGCGACGGCAAGGTGGTCGCGGAGAACCTCAACATCGAGGGCCTGCGTCGCTTCAAGGACGACGTCACCGAGATCCGCGAAGGCTACGAGGGTGGTATCAACCTCGGCAACTTCAACGACATCAAGGTCGACGACGTCATCGCGACGTACGAGATGCGCGAGAAGCCGCGGGTGTAACACCCTGGCCCGAGGTGGCCGGCGGGAATCTTTCCCGCCGGCCGCCTCGGCGTGTTCCGGGGGACGGGCAGGGGCGGCGGGCGAACAATCCCGTCGAGTACCCGGCCCGTTCGTTGTACCGTTCTTGATGTCCCTGCCCAGTGGATGGCGGGGCCATCGATCCCGTACCGGCGGGTGAACCGGGTACACATGTACGTAGGGACTCTGTCCTTCGACCTGCTCCTCGGCGACGTTCGGTCGCTGAAGGAGAAGCGCTCCGTCGTCCGCCCGATCGTCGCCGAGCTCCAGCGGAAGTACGCGGTGAGCGCCGCCGAGGTGGACCATATGGACCTGCACCGCCGGGCCGGCATCGGCCTCGCGATGGTGTCCGGGGACGTCGGCCATCTCAACGACGTACTGGACCGGTGCGAACGGCTGGTCGCCGGACGCCCCGAGGTGGAGCTGCTGTCGGTACGACGGCGCCTGCACGGCGAAGACGACTGACCCAAGAACTCAGATCAGGAAAGAACGGGAGACGGACCAGTGGCCGACAACGCGCGGGCTAAGAGGCTGGCGGACCTCATCCGAGAGGTGGTGGCCCAGAAGCTGCAGCGCGGGATCAAGGACCCGCGGCTCGGCTCGTATGTCACCATCACGGACACCCGGGTCACGGGTGATCTGCGGGAGGCGACCGTCTTCTACACGGTGTACGGGGACGACGAGGAGCGGGCCGCGGCCGCCGCGGGCCTGGAGAGCGCCAAGGGCGTGCTGCGCTCCGCGGTGGGCGCGGCGGCGGGCGTGAAGTTCACGCCGACCCTGACCTTCGTGGCGGACGCCCTGCCGGACACCGCCAAGACCATCGAGGACCTGCTCGACAAGGCACGGGCCTCGGACGCGAAGGTCCGCGAGGTCTCCGCGGGCGCCAGCTTCGCGGGCGAAGCCGACCCGTACCGCAAGCCGGGCGACGAGGACGAGACCGTCGAGACGGACGGCGACGCCCCGTAATGACCGAGAAGCACAAGACGCCCGACGGCCTGGTCATCGTCGACAAGCCGTCGGGCTTCACCTCGCACGACGTGGTCGCCAAGATGCGCGGGATCGCCCGGACCCGGCGCGTCGGCCACGCCGGCACCCTCGACCCCATGGCGACCGGTGTGCTCGTCCTCGGCGTCGAGCGGGCCACCAAGCTCCTGGGGCATCTGGCCCTGACCGAGAAGGAGTATCTGGGCACCGTCCGGCTCGGGCAGAACACGCTCACCGACGACGCCGAGGGAGAGATCACCTCCTCCACCGACGCCTCCGCGATCACCCGGGACGCCGTCGACGCCGGTGTCGCCAAGCTGAGCGGCGACATCATGCAGGTGCCGTCCAAGGTCAGCGCCATCAAGATCAACGGCGTGCGCTCGTACAAGCGGGCGCGCGAGGGCGAGGAGTTCGAGATCCCGGCCCGCCCGGTCACCATCTCCTCCTTCACCGTGTACGACGTCCGTGACGCCGTCGCCGAGAACGGCACCCCGGTCAAGGACCTGGTGGTGTCGGTGGTCTGCTCGTCCGGCACCTACATCCGTGCCCTCGCCCGCGACCTGGGCGCCGACCTCGGCGTCGGCGGTCATCTGACCGCCCTGCGCCGCACCCGCGTCGGCCCGTACAAGCTGGACGCGGCGCGGACCCTGGAGCAGCACCAGCAGGAACTGGCGGTGATGCCGATCACCGACGCGGCCACGGCCGCCTTCCCGCGCTGGAACGTGGACGCCAAGCGGGGACGGCTGCTCCTCAACGGGGTGCGCCTGGAGATGCCCGACGAGTACGAAGGCCGCGGCGCCGTCGCCGTGTTCGACCCCGAGGGCCGCTTCCTGGCTCTGGTCGAGGCCCACCGGGGCAAGGCCAAGAGCCTGGCCGTCTTCGGCTGACGCCGGCGGGCACCGCGACATGGTGCCCGTGGAGCGGCGAGCACGGGGTCCTCCACTGCCGCCGCTCCACGGTCCCCCCTCGGTTCCCCCACCCCTAGGGTGTATCCACCGCCCCCGCTCCATTCACCCGTCCGGGCAGGCGCTCGGAGTGAACGGAGGGAGCTGAGGGGGCGCGTTCACCTCGCGATCTGTCCCGCCGATCATCGCGCGCCTACGGTCGAACCGAGGTCACGCGCGCAGGGCGGGGAGGTACGACCATGGCGGGACAGGGCGGCCCGGGTGCGTGCGGCGCCCACGGCGCACCGCACGGCACAGGGGCCGTCGGCGACACCTGGACCGCCGACCGCTTCCTCGTCCGCATCCAGGATCCGGCCGGCCGCCCCCGCGGCACGGGATTCCTCGCGGACCGCCTCGGCACGATGATCACCAGCCACGAGGCGGTCGACGGACTGCCCCACCTGGTGCTGCGTACGGCCGCCGACCGCGCCCGCGTCGTGACCGCCGACGCCGTGACCGCGCTGCCCGCCCTCGGCCTGGCCCTCGTACGCACCGAGCGGCTCGGCGTCGAGCCGCTGCCCGTCACCGTGCGCGACGCCATCGGGCCCGGCACCTACGTCCGTGTCAACGCGGGCTGCTGGCGCCAGGCGCGGGTCCTGGGCCGGACCCCGGTGACGTACACGGCCACGGACCGCTCCCATCTCCTCGACGACGTCATGGAGTTGGCGATCGGCACAGCGGGCCGGGACGCCCTGCGCCCCGGCGGTGGAGCGGCCGGCGGACCGGTGCTCGACGCGGCGACCGGTGCCGTCGTCGGTGTCGTCGGCACCGCCCTCCACTGCGGCCACCGCGCCACCGGGTTCGCCGTCCCGCTGCCACCCCGGACGAGCGCCGCCGCCCGAGCGGGCCGCACCCCGCAAGCCGACACCGACCGGCTCACCGACCTGCTCGCCCGCAACGCCGAGACGGTGCCCGCCTACGGCGCCGACCTCAACCTGGCCGGCGTGCTGGAACTCACCGCCGCCTCCGTCGGCTCGGACGGCCCACCCGGCACCCTCACCGACCGGACCGGCCGGAACGACCGGACCGACCGGACCGGCCGGAACGACCGGACCGGCCGCATCGACCCGTCGGACCCGGGCTCGCCGGACCTGCGTTCGACTGATCCGGTCTTGCTAGCCCTCCGTTCCGCTGATCCGGGCTCCGCAGGGTCGGGTGCCGCAGGGCCGGGTTCGGCGGTGCAGGGTCCGGCGGGTCCAGTGCCGGCAGGTCGGCGGCCGGTCGTCGAACCCGTCGAACCCGTCGAATCAGTCGAACCAGTCGAACGGACTGCGCCGGCAAGGGAGTTCGCGGCCTTCGCCACCGGTCCGGCCGCCGTCCTCGCCCTCGTCGGCGCCCCCGGCAGCGGCCGTACGACGGAACTCGCGGCGCTCGCCGCCCGCCGTCACCGGGGCGCACGCCCGGCCCCCACCCTGTGGCTGCGCGGCGCCGATCTCAGGGAGGACGACGGCTCCGTCGCCGACGCCGCCCGCCGGGCACTCGTCCGCGCCGCCCGTGTCGTGGCCGCCAACGACCCGGCCCACCCCGCCGACCTCGGCGACATCACCCCCGAACGCCTGGCCCGGATCGCCCGCACCGCGGGCCGCCCCCTGCTGCTCCTGCTCGACGGCCCGGAGGAGATGCCGCCCGCCCTCGCCCACCGTCTGCCCGACTGGACGACGGGCACGGCGCACTGGCTGCGGGAGTGCGGAGCGCGCCTGGTGGTGGGCTGCCGGGCGGAGTACTGGGAGCACGCGGGGGCCGCGTTCCCGCGCGAGCTGCTGCACGGCGGCCCGGGCCCGGCCGCGGATCCCGACGGCACCCTGCCGCCCTGCGTGCACCTCGGGGACCTGACCGAGGACGAGGCCAGGCTCGCCCGCGAGCGCTACGGCATCCCCGGTCCGGTCCTCGCCGAGCCGCACGCCCGCCACCCCCTCACCCTGCGCCTGCTGTCAGAGGTCCGGGCCGCCGTCCCCGAAGCCCCCGACACCCCGCTGGACGGAGACGACGTCCTCGCCGCCCACCTCGATCTCATGTGCCTGCGGATCGCCGTCCGCCTCGCCGCCGGGAGCGGCCTGCGCGGCACCGCGGTACGACGGCTCGCCGCCAAGGTCTCCGGCCAGGTCCACCTGGCGGCCCGGCGCAGCCTCGGACCCGGCCAGGGCGAACTGGACCGCGCGTCGTTCGAGACGTTCTTCCCCCGGGGCACCGCCCCGGCACGGCTCGGCGGCGGCACCGGCTGGGCCTGCGCCGTCCTCGCCGAGGGCCTCCTCGTCCCCGCCGGAGACGGCTACCGCTTCGCCCACGAGGAGCTCGCCGACTGGATCCAGGGCATGCACCTCGACCTGGACGAGGCGCTGCGCGTCCTGGTCCACGGCCCGCGGGACGGGCGCGCGCTGCCGGTGCCGCCGCACCGCATCGGCCCCGTCGTCCAGGCCCTGCTCCTGGTCGCCCGCCAGCACGGCAGCCCCCGGCTCGCCGTCCGCCTGGCGGAACTGGTCCACGCCCTGGACGCCGACCCGCACTCCTGGTGGGCGGCCCGGCTGCTCGCCGAGGTACTGCGACGGGTGCCGGACGCGACCCCGTACACCGGCGTCCTGCGCCTGCTCACCGAGCTGATCGTCGCCCGGCGCCGAGAGCAGCGGCCCTCGCCCGCCGAGTTCGGCCCCGCCTTCTGGACCGGCCTCGCGCTGCCCGGCGCCGGCCGCCTCGACCTGCTGCGCCGCCTCGTCCTCGCCGACGCCGCCCCGTACGACACCGGCCCGCCCCGCTACCTCGACGCGGCCGCCGAACTGCTGGCTGCCGACCCCGCTGCCGTACAGCCGCACCTCATGCGCTGGTTCGACGACGAGCGGCCGCTGCCCGCCACCCCGCACGCGACCGTCGCCACGGCAGCGCAGGCGCTGCTGCACACCCACCGGCACCGCGCCCTGGACGACCTGGCGGAACGCCTGGTCGAGAGCCCGCACCGGCGGGCCGGCGAACTCCTCGCCGTCCTCGCCGAGGACGAGCCGTCCGCCCTGTGCCGGGCCGTCGACCGCTGGGCACGCGACGAGCGACCGGCCCGGCGGCTGGCGGCGGTGACGTACGGACTGCGCGCCGCCCCGCACACCCGCTCCGACGCCGACCACGAACTTCTGCGACACCTGGCCCTCGACCTGCTCGCCCGCCCCACCGACTGCACCGTGCACGGTGCGGCCCTCGCCCTCCTCGTACGCGATCCGCGCACCCGGTCCCGGCACCTCCCGCGGGCGCTGAGGCACTTCGCCGCGGCCGATCCGCAGCTTCCGCCGAGCGCGCTGGTCCCCGCCCTCGCCACCCACACCGAACCGGTCCTCGCCGCCTTCCGGGCGCGGCTGCGCAGAGCCGACGCGGGCGAGGCACTGCGTACCCTTGCCGGTGTCACCACGCCCGCCCTGGCGGGCCGGGTCGCGGCCGTGCTGGAGGAGGCGGTGGAAGCCCGGACCGCGACGGCCGCGCGGGTGACGGCACGCGCCGACCGCCGCCGTGGTCAGGACCCCGTACCGAGGGTCCGCGGCCGTGGCCCGGAGAGTGCGCCCTGTCACAGCCCCCATGCCGATGCGGGGCGAGAGCACTCGGCATGGCACCCTTAGACCTGCGCATAAGGCAGGCAACAAACACAGGTTCGACAAGGAGCGGTCACAGTGCAGCGCTGGCGTGGCTTGGAGGACATCCCCGAGGACTGGGGGCGCAGCGTCGTCACCATCGGCTCCTACGACGGAGTTCACCGGGGCCACCAGCTGATCATCAGCCATGCCGTGGAGCGCGCCCGTGAGCTGGGCGTGCCGTCCGTCGTCGTCACCTTCGACCCGCACCCCAGCGAGGTGGTCCGCCCCGGCAGCCACCCGCCGCTGCTGGCCCCGCACCACCGCCGTGCCGAGCTGATGGCGGGCCTGGGCGTGGACGCGGTGCTGATCCTGCCGTTCACCAAGGAGTTCTCGAAGCTGTCGCCGGCCGACTTCGTCGTCAAGGTCCTGGTCGACAAGCTGCACGCCAAGGCGGTCGTCGAGGGCCCGAACTTCCGCTTCGGCCACAAGGCCGCGGGCAACGTGGAGTTCCTCACCGAACAGGGCCGGGTCTACGACTTCGAGGTCGAGGTCGTCGACCTGTACGTGAGCGGTGCGGCGGGCGGCGGCGAGCCGTTCTCCTCCACCCTGACCCGGCGTCTGGTGGCCGGCGGTGACGTCGAGGGCGCCCACGAGATCCTCGGCCGCCCGCACCGCGTGGAGGGCGTGGTCGTCCGCGGCGCGCAGCGCGGCCGCGAGCTGGGCTTCCCCACGGCGAACGTCGAGACGCTGCCGCACACCGCGATCCCGGCCGACGGCGTCTACGCCGGGTGGCTGCACGCGGACGGCGAGGCCATGCCGGCCGCCATCTCCGTCGGCACGAACCCGCAGTTCGACGGTACGGAGCGCACGGTGGAGGCGTACGCCATCGACCGGGTCGGCCTGGACCTGTACGGCCTGCACGTCGCCGTCGACTTCCTGGCCTACGTCCGCGGACAGGCGAAGTTCGATTCGCTGGAGGCGTTCCTGGAGCAGATGGCCGAGGACGTGAAGCGCTGCCGCGAGCTGGTGGAGGCGGCGGGGACCACCGCCGACTAGCCGGCCGGATCCGCTCGTACGACGCCGAAGGGCGGC
>NZ_JBEOWS010000184.1:0-19220 GCF_040296125.1 Streptomyces sp. NPDC002265
GCCTCAGGCACTCGGGGGCGCAGCCGTAAGGGTGTGACAGGGCTCGGCCGTTGACGTTCCGGCAGCGAAATGGGGATTGGCGGTGATGTCCGGTGTGGGCCCCGCGGGCGCGCTGCGCGGTCGGCGGCCCGGGGGTCAGGCAGAGACGGCGGCGAGGAGCCAGTGTTCCGGGACGTCGGCTTCCGGGGCGGTGAAGAAGTGGTGGTTCGCGTGGTTGAGGTCTGCGACGGTGAGGGACCCGTCACCGTCGCGGTCGAGCCGCGCGAACTCGCCTGCGGCGTTCGGGTCGGTGATGTTGCGGGCCCTGAGGTACTGCTCGAACTCACCCTTGCTGACCTTTCCGTTACCGTCGGCGTCCATCAGTTTGAAGACCCCGGCCGTGACCTCGCGCATGTAGGAGGGGGCGTCGGAGACCGACGTTCCGACCATCGTCCTCTCCACGCACGCGAGCATCTCCTGTTTGGTCACCCGGGTGTCCATGTTGGAGTCGCCGGCCTTGATGAATCCCATGATCAATGCCTGGACGATCTGGTCCCGCTGCTCCTGCGCGCCGGCCGAGCCGTCGCCGCGCGGCAGATCGTCGCGGTCGATGTAGCCGTTCTTGCTGGTGTCGATGAGGTCGAAGAGCCGAAGAACCCTCGTCGTGTACGCGCCCATGGTTGTCGTCCTTCCGTGAGACGCTGCTGCCCGGTCGATCACCAAGAAAGCTAGGCGCTGACCATCGGGCCGCCTCCGCGACGCCGTCCGTGATCACCCGAAGGTGTGCCGCACCGGAGCGATCGGCGCTGGGATGCGCGGCACCTCGACAGGGGAGCTCTCCCTTCTCCACCGGCCTGATCGGTCAGGCGAGCACGGGGTCCAGGAACGTCAGGACGCCCGCGTCCGCGTCGAGGCGGGCCCGGGTGCCGACGGGGAACGTCTGCTGCGGGACGCCGTGGCCGATGTCCGCGCCGACCAGGACCGGGATACCGAGGCCGCCGAGCCGGTCGTGCAGCAGTTCCTCGACGCGCTCGCGGGTGCCGCAGTCGGTGAACGTGCCGCAGACGATGCCCGCGGCGCCATCGAAGTAGCCGGCGCGGCGCAGCTGGGTGAGGAAGCGGTCCAGCCGGAAGGTCTCCTCGTCGACGTCCTCGAGCAGGACGATGCCGCCGCGGGCCGGCAGCGACGTGTCGGTGCCCAGCGAGCAGGCCAGCAGGGTGACCGTGCCGCCGAGGGTGACGCCCTCGGCCGTGCCGCCGACCAGGGGACGGGAGTCCGGGAAGCGCAGCTCCTTCACCGAGGTGGGGTCGGTGAGCAGTGCGGCGAGCGCGTCGAAGTCGGCGCGTCCGGGGTGGAAGCCGCGGATGGCGGGCATCGGGCCGAACAGCCCCGTCCAGCCCAGTTTCACGGCCACCGCTTCCAGCAGTGCCGTCACGTCGGAGAAGCCGATGACGGTGCGCGGGGTGGGGGTGCCGACGGCGTCCCAGCCGACCAGTTCGAGGGTGCGCTGGGCGCCGTAGCCGCCGGCCGCGCAGAAGACGGCCGAGAACGCCGGATCGGTGAGCGCCGCGGTGAGGTCGCGGGCGCGCAGCGCGTCGTCTCCGGCGAGGTACTCGCCGCCTGCGCGTGCGGAGGCGAAGACCTCGGGCTGGAGACCGAGGCCGCGCAGCGATGCGAGGCCGACCTCCAGGTTCTCCTGGTTGGGCGGGCCGCTGGCGGCGATGACGGCGACACGGTCACCGGGCCGGGGCGCGGCGGGGCGGACGAGCCCCTCCGGGGGCAGGGCAGGCGTGGGCATGGGACTCCTTGAGGGGCATGCGCGATGGGCGATGCGCGGTGGGCGGACAGGGGTGCGGCGAGGGCGCCGCGGTGTGGGCCGATCGAACCGATGGTGCAGGCGGACGGTCCGGTCCTGTGGTCAGTGGGATTCCAGGAACGCCGCGAGGAGTGCCGCACGCTCCAACAGCGAGGAAAGTGAGGCGTGTTCGTCCTCGCCGTGGGCGCCCGCGCCCGCCGGTCCGAGCCCGTCGACCGTCGGGATGCCGAGCGCACCGGTGAGGTTGGTGTCGCCCGCGCCGCCGGACGAGCCGAGCGGCAGCTCCAGGCCCAACGTGCCTGCCAGCGCCACCAGTTCGGCGGCCAGCGGGTTGGCGGGGTCCATCGCCCAGGCCGGGCGGTGGGACAGCGTCCGCGTGGACAGGGCGGCCCGCTCCCGGACCGGCGTCGGTTCCAGTACGGCCTTCAGCAGGGCCTGTTCGGTCTCGGGGGTGGCGTAGCGCAGGCCGATCTCCGCCTCGGCGTGGTCGGCGACCACGTTGGCCCGGGTGCCGCCGGTGATGGTGCCGACGTTCAGCGCCGCGTCCGGCAATGAGGCGGCCGTGGCCCGCAACGAGGCCAGCTGGTCGACGAGTTCGTCGATCGCGGAGACGCCGAGGGCGGCGTCGAGACCGGCGTGGGCGCTGACCCCGCGCACGCTCAGCCGGATCCGGGCCACGCCCCGTCGGCCGATCTTCAACGCGCCGCCGGGCAGGGGCGGTTCGAGGCCGAGCACCGCGTGGGCGCCCTCGGCGTGGCGCGCCACCAGACGGGCGCCGTCGGGGCTGCCGATCTCCTCGTCGTTGACCACCACCAGCCGGACCGGACGCCTCGGCGCTGCGCCGGTGCGCGACAGCAGGTCCATGGCCAGTTCGACCGCGACCAGGGAGCCCTTCATGTCGAAGACGCCGGGGCCGGTGACGGTGTCGCCGTCCTCGTCGAGCGTGAAGGGTCGCCGGGCGATCGTGCCGGCCTCGAAGACGGTGTCGCTGTGCGCCACCAGCAGCGTGTGCCCGGTACCCGGACCGTCCTCCGGGGACGGGGACGGGGACGGTGTCCCGCGGCCGTTCCAGTACGCCACCAGGTGGTCGCCGCCCGGCCCCGACGGGTGCTCGATCCGGTCCGCCGTGGCGGCCAGGCCCGCGGCGAGTTCCTTGCCGAACACGGCCGCGCGGCCGGCGTCCGCGGAGGGGGTCTCCAACGAGACCAGGCGTTCCCAGCGTTCGAGGACGGCGTCGCCGAACGTGCGGGCGAGAGCGAGGAGTTCGGTCGGCTCAGCCATAGCAGTTCTCCACGGCGGAGGTGACGACTCGGGTCAGCGCACGGAAGCAGCGGATCGCCTCGTACATCGTCGGCAGCGTGAACCGCACGGTCAGCGGGTCGGTCTGGATGATTCCGGGGATGTAACAGGCAGCGGGTGCCAGGTGGGCGGCGTCGAAGGACACCTCGTAGGTGTAGCCCTCGGCGGGCGGGGCGAGCGGGCCGGTGGGGGCGGGCAGCGCGCTGAGACCCTCGCGGGCGGCCTCGGTGATCCGGGCGGCGCTCAGCTCCGGCGGCAGGCAGATCGCCGAGTAGCGGTCCACGCAGGTCTTGACCACGGCGTGCGCGGCATGCGGCGCCCAGCCGCGGGCGTCCTCACACGTCAGGTCGTCCCCGGTGACCAGGATGACCGGGACGCCGTACTCGTCGGCGAGGAGCGCGTTCATACGGCCCTCGGAGGCCGGCTCGCCGTTGATGCGGACCGCGGTGATGGTGTTGGGCAGATAGGTGTGGGCGAGGACGCCGGGCTGGCCGGCGCCGGTGTGGTAGCCGACGAACGCGACCGCGTCCGGGGAGCGGTCGATGCCCTCCATCATGCCGAGGGGCTTGTGCGTGCCGATGAGCAGCCGGGCGCGCCGGTCGAGCCGGTCGAGCAGGAGGTTGCGCTGGTCGGCGTGGGCCTCGTTGACGAGGATCTCCGTGGCGCCGGCGGCGGCGAATCCGGCGATCGCGGCGTTGACGTCCTCGGTGAGGAAGCGCCGGTGGTACTCCCATCGGGAGTGGCCCGGCTCGCAGTCGTCGGGGAAGGTGACGCCGGTGACGCCCTCCATGTCGGCCGAGATCAGGACCTTCATGCTGCCTGCTCCTTCGGGGTGTCGAGGTGGGTGCCGGGACGGATCGTCCAGGTCCGTACGGTGTGCCGGGCCAGTTCCTCGACGTCGACGTCCAGGCCGATGCCGGGACGCGAGCGGGGCACGGCGACCATGCCGTCCACGGCGCGGATCGGCGGCGTGACGATGTCGCGCCGGTAGTACTTGTCCGAGCCGGAGACGTCCGAGGGCAGCGTGAACCCGGGCAGGCCCGCGAGGGCCAGGTTGGCGGCCCGGCCGATGCCGAACTCGTGCATCCCGCCGCACCACACCGGCACACCGGCCTCCAGGCACAGGTCGTGCACGGTCTTCGACGGGCCGAGACCGCCGAGCCGGGACACCTTGATGTTGACGATGTCGGCGGCGCCCAGGTGCAGCGCGGTGCGCAGCACGTCCGCGGTGGTGACCGACTCGTCGAGGCAGACCGGGGTGTCGAGCCGGGCCGCGAGCCGGGCGTGCGAGAGCAGGTCGGTGGCGGCGTACGGCTGCTCGATCATCAGCAGACCGCGGCCGTCCAGTTCGGCGAAGACCGCCTCCTGCTCGGGCCGGTACGCGGTGTTGGCGTCGACCTGGAGGGCGACGCCGGGGAAGGCGCCCTGGACGGCGCGGACCGGTTCGAGGTCCCAGCCGGGACGGATCTTCAGCTTGATCCGGCCGTATCCGTCGGCGACGTGCCGCGAGACCTGCGCGAGCAGCGCGTCGATCGTCGGCTCGATGCCGAGGCTCACCCCGGCGGCCACCGCGTCGGCGTCGGCGCCGAGCACGTCCGCGAGCGGCTCGCCCCGCTGCTGCCCGTACAGGTCCCAGCAGGCCATGTCGAGGCCGGCGCGGGCGAAGTGGTTGCCGCTCACCTTGGAGGTGATCCCTGCCGCCTCGTCGGGGTGCTCCCACGGGCGGCCGAGCAGCATCGGGGCCAGGTAATCGCCGAGCACCTGCCAGCAGCTCGACGTGGACTCGCCGCAGTAGTACGGGTCGCTGGGCGAGGCGCACTCGCCCCAGCCGACGCTGCCGTCCTCGGCGGTCGCGCGGACGACGATGTGCTCCAGGTGGGACTTGCGGTGCGAGCTGGTCTCGAAGGAGTGGACGAGGTCGAGCCGGACCAGCGCCAGCTCGATCTCGGCAAGAGTGACGGTCATCTGTGGGGTGTCCTACCGTGCGGGGCCCGGTCAGGGGCGGGGAATCGTGGGGTGAGCGGCGGCCCGGGGGATGAAGCGGTACGCGGCGAGGCCGTCCGGCAGACGTACGCAGGAGACGGCCGCGTAGCGGTCGGCGAGCAGCCGGGCGAAGGTGCCGCTGAGCCGGCCGCGCAGCCGGGCGGCATGCTCCGGGCCGGTCTCGGCCCGCAGCCGGTGCCAGTCGTCGGGCAGGACCACGATCCGGTCCTCGCCGTCGTGGTACATCTCGCCGGCGTGGTGGCCGCCGGGCGGCGCGGCGGGTGCGGTCCCGGCCGGCCGCGCCGGGTCGTCCAGGTGCCAGGAGACGATGAAACGGTCGGTGGACTCGCCGGTGGCGGCTCCGAAGCCGGAGGTGCCGTACATCGCGGACTTGAAGGAGTCCACGACCGCGCCGAGCACGTCCAGGTTGAAGTGGGCGTTGCGGGTCTGCATCGGGTCGTACGCCCAGCGGATCAGCGTGGTGCCCTCCGCGAGGCAGCGCTCGCGCTGGCCGAGCTTGAGCAGCCGTCCGATGCCGAGGCCCTGGCGTTCGTGCGCCACCACGGCGAGTTGCGAGTACTGGTACAGGCGCGAGTCGTTTCCGTCCGTGGCTTTCTCGCGGGCGAGGAAGCTGTAGGTGAATCCCACCAGGTCGTCGCCGAGGTAGGCGCCGAGGACCAGGCCGCTGTTGTGCTGCAGGGCGGTGAGCAGACGGGGGTTGAGGCTGCCGTCGCCGGGACGCAGTCCCATGACCCGCTCGTACAGCGCGACGCAGTCGGCCATCTCGAGCGGGCCGTCCACGTCCCGCACCGCCAGCGGCGGGCCCTGTGGGGTCCGGGGTGCGCTCCTGGGTGTCGCCGTCGGGTTCACGACACGCTCGCGAGGTGACATGCGGCCTGACCGCCGGTGGGCGCCTGGGCCGGCAGCACCGGCAGCGTCCGCCGGTCGCAGCCCGCCTGCGCGCGACCGCTCTCGTCGAGGCCGGCCCACAGCGGGCAGCGCGGATGGAACCGGCAGCCGGCGGGCACGGCCGTCGGGTCCGGGGGCTCGCCCTGGAGCAGTTGCGGCCGTCCGCCGTGGGCGCCCTCGGCGGACACCACGGACAGGAGTGCCTTGGTGTACGGGTGCTTGGGCGCGAGCAGGACCTCCTCGACAGTGCCGACCTCGACGATCCGGCCCAGGTACATCACCGCCACCCGGTCGGCGATGTTCCAGGCCAGGCCCAGGTCGTGACTGACCACCAGGGAGGACAGGCCGAGATCGCGGCGCAGGTCGAGGACCAGCTTGAGGATCTCGCCGCGCACCGAGGCGTCCAACGAGGCCACCGGCTCGTCGGCGACGATCACGGAGGGTTCCAGGGCGAGCGCGCCCGCGATCACGACGCGCTGCTGCTGGCCGCCGGACATCTCGTGCGGGAATCGCGACAGGAAGTGTTCCGGAGGGCGCAGCCCGGCCTTGGAGAGCGCGGTGTGCACCCGCTCTTCGAGGCCGTCCCGCATCCGGTGCAGGCGGGGCCCCTCGGCGACGGCGTCGAAGACGTTCTGCCGAGGGTTCAGCGCGCCGCCGGGGTCCTGGAGGACGAACTGGACCTTGCGGCGGTGCGCCTTGAGCGCGGCGCTGGTGTATCGCAGCGGCTCGCCGTCGCACAGCACCTGGCCGGACGTGGGCTTGACCAGGCCGGTCAGCGCGCGGGCCAGGGTGGACTTGCCGCAGCCGGACTCGCCGATCAGCGCGAGGATCTCGCCGCGGCCCAGTTCGAGGTCGACGCCGTCCACCGCCCGGGCGGGGCCGCGGCCGGCCCGGGGCGGATAGGTGATGTGCAGGTCGCGGACCTCCAGCGCGGGCGCCGTGGCCGCGGTGGGTCCGGTGACCGTGCCGGTGGTGGTGGCGGTCATGAGCGGGCTCCTTCCGCGGAGGGCTCGGGCGCGTCCGGGGAGAGTTCCGGCACGTCCGGGGAGGGTTCGGGTGCGGCCGAGGACGGCACAGGGGCGTCCGCGTCCGAGGACGGTACAGGGGCGTCCGCAGCGGATTCGGGCAGGTGCGGGGAGACGTCGGGGAAGTCCGGCAGCACCCTCAGGCACGCCGACAGCCGGCCGGGGCCGGCGGCCACCAGCCGTGCGGGTGTCTCCGTACAGACGTCGTGCACGTCGGGGCAGCGCGCCGCGAACGGGCAGCCGGTGCCGAGGGCGGCCGGGTCGGGCGGGTCGCCGGGCAGGCCGGCCGGCGCCCTGCGCGAGGCGGGGTCGCCGATGGTGGGGAACGCACGGGACAGCGCCCGGGTGTAGGGGTGCCGCGGGTCGTCCAGGAGCTGCCGGGACGGGCCGGACTCGACCAGTTCACCGGCGTACATGACGGCGAGGCGGTCGCACATCTGGCCGAGGACGGACAGGTCGTGGCTGATCATGATGACGCCGATGCCCTCGTCGCGCACCAGGTCCGAGAGCAGGTCCAGGATCTGGGCCTGCACCATCACGTCCAGCGCCGTCGTCGGCTCGTCCGCGATGATCAGGTTCGGACGGCAGGCCAGCGCCATCGCGATCATGATGCGCTGGCGCTGGCCGCCGGAGAACTCGTGCGGGTAGCTGCGCATCCGGCGCGCCGGCACGCCCACCGACTCCAGCAGTTCGCCCGCGCGGGCGCGGGCCTGCCTGTCGGTGATCCGGCCGCCCTCCTCGCCGCCCCTGCGGCCGTGCAGCAGGATCGGTTCGACGAGCTGGTCGCCGATGGTGTGCACCGGGTTGAGCGCGGTCATCGCACCCTGGAAGACCACGGAGGCCTCCGCCCAGCGCACCGCGCGCATCCGGCTCCACTTGGCGGTGAGCAGGTCCTCACCCTGGTAGAGCACCTGGCCGGTGACCTTCGCGGCGGCCGGCAGCAGCCGCAGCAGGCTCATCGCCAGCGTGGACTTGCCCGAGCCGGACTCGCCGGCCAGGCCGAGCGTCTGCCCGGCGTCCAGGGTGAGGTCCACCCCGCGCACGGCGGGCACCGTGCGCCCGCCGCTGCGGTACGTGACCTCGAGGTCCTTGACCTCCAGCATCGCGTTCAACGTGTCTTCACCGACCTCGGGTTGAGAAGGGTCTCCACGGCGCGGCCGGTCAGGGTGAAGCCGAGGACGACGATCAGGATGGCGATGCCCGGTGGGTACAGGTACCACCAGGCGCCGGAGGTGACGGCGCCGCCGCTGAGCGCCGAGTTGAGCATCGCGCCCCAGGAGATGCCCGTCGGGTCGCCCAGACCGAGGAAGGTCAGGGTCGCCTCGGACAGGATCGCCGAGGCCACCGTCAGCGTGGAGGAGACCAGGATCAGCGGGGTGACGTTCGGCAGGACGTGCCGCAGCATCACCTGCGGACCGCCCGCGCCCAGCGCCCTGGCCCGCTCGATGAAGGGCTTGGCCTCCACCGCGAGGGTCTGCGCCCGTACCAGCCGGGCCGTGGAGGACCAGCTGGTGACCGCGATGGCGATGGTGATGGACGCGGTGCCCTGCCCGATCACCGCCGACAGCGAGATGGCCAGCGGCAGGCTCGGCAGCGCGATGAACCAGTCGGTGAGGTGCATCAGCGCCTTGCCGATCCAGCCGCCGTAGTGCCCGGCGACCAGGCCGACCGCGCTGCCGAGCACCACCGTCAGCGCCGTCGCCATCAGACCGATGGACAGCGAGGAGCGCGCTCCCCAGATGACCAGCAGGAGGATGGAGCGTCCCTCCTGGTCCGTGCCGAGCGGGTAGCCGTCGGCCGGGGAGTGCAGGGAGGGCCCGTCGACCTTGATGACGTCGAGGTCGTTGTCCGAGATGAACAGCGGCGCGCAGACGGCCAGCAGACCGAACACGACCAGGATCGTGAGGCCTGCCAGGCCGGAGCGGATGCGGACGAAGGAGCGGACGAAGCCGGCGAATCCGTCGCGGCGCGGCTTCGGTGCGAGCGGCCGGGTGGCCGGTGCGACCGGCGGCGCGGGGTCGGCCCCGGCCTGCTGCGGGGAGACGGCCTCGGTGAGGGGTTCGTGGTGGGTCACTGGGCACGCACCCGGGGGTCGAGGAAGCGGTAGATCACATCGGCGAGCAGGTTCATGAGGATCACCGACGCGCTGAAGACGATGAACGTGCCCTGCAGCAGTGGCAGGTCGGGCACCTTCAGGGCCTGGTAGCTGAGCTGGCCGAGGCCCGGCCAGGAGTACACGGTCTCCACGGTGATGGCACCGCCGAGCACCGTGCCCAGGTGCATGAAGATCATGGTGACCGAGGGCAGCAGGGCGTTGGGCACCGCGTGCCTGCGCCGTACGTCGTCGTCCCGCAGGCCCTTGGCCCGCGCGGTGAGCAGGTACGGGCTGCCCAGCTCGTCGATGATCGACGAGCGCATGACGGCGACGTACTGGGCGAAGACCACCAGGACCATGGTCAGGCAGGGCAGGATCAGGTGCTTGGCGACGTCGAGGACGTGGTCCAGGCCGCCGGTGATCGCCGGGTCGCTCATCCCGCCCGCGGGCAGGAAGCCGGGGATCGGGCCGATGCCGACGCTGAAGGTGATCAGCAGGATCATGCCGAGCCAGAAGGTCGGCACCGACCACAGTGTCAGGGATGCGCCGGTGGCGATACGGTCCAGCCAACTCCCGTGCCGCCAGCCGGACCTGACGCCCAGCCAGAGGCCGAGCGCCACCGAGATGACGGTGGCGGTGCCCATCAGGAGCAGGGTCGGCCAGAGCCGGTCGCCGATCAGGGAGCTGACCGGCTGCTGGAACTCCCAGGAGTCTCCCAGGTGACCGGTCAGGGTGTCGGTGACGAAGTGGAGGAAGCGTTCGGGCACCGACTGGTCCAGGCCGAGCTGGTGGCGCAGCTGCGCCATCTGCGCGTCGCTGGTCGGCCGGCCGCGGGTGATGGACTGCACCGGGTCGGCCGGCATCAGGCTGAACAGGACGAACCCGATGACGAGGGTGGCCAGGAAGCTGATGGCCGCGGCCACCAGCTTGGTGGCGAGGTAGCGGGCGAAGCCGGAGCCGGGCCGGAGCCCGCCGCTCGGGGCGGCGGGCTCGGCCGTGACGGCGCCGGTGGCGTCGATGGTCTCTGCCACGGTCTACTCGCGGTCGTCGGAGGAGGAGCGGCGGCGTGCCAGGAACACTCCGCCCGCGGCCAGGACGACCACCACGGCCGCCGAAGCGCCGATCACCGTGCCGGAGTTGCCGTCCGAGGAGGAGGAAGCGGACTTGGTGGGCGTCGCGTTCAGGTACTGGTGGAAGGAGTTCTGGGCGGGGTAGGCGCCGGCGGAGTTCGCCTTGCCGGACACGATGCCGCTCAGGTGGTCGGTGCGGTACGCGGCGAGGCCACTGGCGTTGTAGATCATGATGTTCTCGTTGGCCTTGTACAGGATGGCCTGCATCTGCCGCAGCAGATCCGCCCGCTCCTTGTCGTCGAAGGCGCTCTGCTGCCGCAGGAACAGGTCGTCGTAGTTCTTGTCGCAGAAGAACGAGTCCGTGCTGCCGCCCTCGCCCTTGCTGTCGGGCAGCGCCGAGCAGGTCTGGATGCCCAGCAGGTACGTCGGGTCGGGACCGGTCGACCAGGAGTCCATCAGGATGTCCCAGTCGCCCTTGGCCAGGTCGGCGTTGAGCTTGGAGGAGCTCATCGACTGGATGTCGGCCTTGACGCCGATCTCCTTGAACCAGCCCGTGAGATACGTGGACACCTTGGCGTCGCCGTCGTCGTCGGAGTGGATGCCCAGACGGAACTCCAGCTTGCGCCCCGACTTCGGGTCGACCCGGATCCCGTCCGAGCCCTTCTTGTAACCCGCCTCGTCCAGCACGGAGTTGGCCTTGGCCGGGTCGTAGCCGAACTTCTCCGCGTCGGAGGGCTGCCACGAGTACTGCGGCAGCGACTGCGGCAGATAGCTGCCGCCGACCTCCGCCAGGCCGTTGCGGACCTTCTTCACGATGGTCGCCCGGTCGATGGCGAGTGCCAGCGCCTCACGCACCTTGACGTCGGCGAGCGCCGGGTGACCGGTGCCGATCGCCTTGCCGTCGCGGGTACGGGCGCCGCCGTTGACCTCGATGCCGCTCCAGCGGTTGCCGACCTGCTCGTAGGCCTTGATGCCGGACTGGCCCTTGAGCGCCTGGTACTGGGTGGGGTTGAGACCGCTGACGTAGTCCAGCTGCCCCGAGCGCAGGGCCGCCACCGCGGCGTCCGTGTTCTTGAACGACTGCTCGATCATGTGGTCGTAGTGGGGCGCGCCGAGCACGAAGTCCTTGTTCGCGTCGAACTTGGCGTACTGCTCGGCCTTGTAGTCCGTCAGCGTCCACGGGCCGTAGCCGACGATCGGGAAGCTGTCGTTCTTGTAGTTCTTCAGGTCCTTCACGTGGGATTCCCAGATGTGCTTCGGCACGATCGGGATGCCCGACACCGGGATGCTGACCGACAGCATGGTGGCCTGCGGCTTCTTGGTCTTCACGACCAGGGTGGTGTCGTCCGGCGCGGTGACCGACGCGAAGTTGCTCACCAGGGAGCCGTTGGCGGTGGCCGCCGTGGAGTTGCTCATGATCAGGTTGAACGTCCAGGCGGCGTCCTCGGCCGTGATCGGCTTGCCGTCGCTCCACTTCAGACCCTTGTGGATCTTGAAGGTCCAGGTGAGCTTGTCGTCGGAGGTCGTCCAGGAGTCCGCCAGGTACGGCTTGACGGTGCCGTCCTGCTCCACCCGGTCCAGCGCCGGGTAGATGCCGGCGAACACGTCCAGGCTGCCCGCGAAGTAGGCCAGGAACGGGTTGAGGGAGTCGATGCCGATGCCGGTGATCGGCATCCGCAGCGTGCTGCCGCCGCTGTCGGCCGCGGCGGCCGGCGCGAGGGCGAGGCTCGCGCCGGTGGCGAGCAGCAGCGACGTGGCGAGCGCGGCGGCCTTGCGGCCGGTTCTGCGCACGAGGGCGGGCTTGGTCATCGTGACTTCTCCTGGAGGTGCCGGCGGCGCGAGGCCGCGAGGGGACGGGAGATGGATGAGGTCGCTGCGCCGAGGACCCGGGGACGGGCCGCAGGGCATGATGGTGCGTGCAGAGTGCACCTATTGGTTCATGCATTGGTTGATGCATTGGTGCATGCATGAATGTGTGGCGTGAGGTGGGACGGCGGAACGGTGGGGCTCTGGTGGGCGGGGGAGGGGCCGGCCCGCGCGGGGTTCAGCGGAGGTGCGGGGCGGTCATCGCTGCGCCTTCTGGGACCCGGTGCCGGTGCGCAGGAAGTCCTCCAGCACCCGTACGCCGAACTCCAGGCTGCTGACGAGGACCTGCTCGTCGACGCCGTGGACGTACCGCCACGCGTCGAAGCCGGGCGGGGTGAGACCTGGGCCGAACCCGTAGCACTGGATACCCAGTCGGGCGAACGCCTTGGCGTCGGTGCCGCCCGACATGATGAACGGCAGCACCAGCGCTTCGGGATCGGCGCGCCGCAGCGCCGCCGCCATCTGCGCGAACTCGGCCGAGGTGTGGTCCGCCGAGACCGGCGCGGCGAAACTGTGGAAGGACCGCGAGACCTTCTCGCCGAGCAGGGCGTCCACGGTGGCGAAGAAGTCCTCCTCCGCGCCCGGCAGGATCCGGCCGTCCACGGCGGCCGTCGCCTCGCTCGGGATGACGTTGTGCTTGTAACCCGCCTTCATCATGGTCGGGTTGAGCGTGTTGGCGACGGTGGCCTCGACCAGCTTGGCCGCCTCGCCCAGCTGCGCGAGGGACGCGGGGTCCGCCGGGTCGACCTTCACGCCCAGACGGGCGGAGAGTCCGTCCAGCAGGGCGGCCACCGGCGGCACGATCCGTACCGGCCAGCGGTGCGCGGCCAGCGCGGCAAGGGTGTTCGCCAGGGTGGCGACGGCGTTGTCCGTGCCGGGCCGGGAGCCGTGGCCCGCCGCGCCGCGCGCCGTCAGGTCCATCCAGGCGCTGCCGCGCTCGCCGACGGCGATCGGGTAGAGCCGGGAGGCGTCCGGCAGATGGACGGAGTAGCCGCCGGACTCGCCGATCGCGGTGGTGACGCCTTCGAAGAGGTCCGCGTGCCGGTCGACGAGGAAGCCCGCCCCCAGCTCGCCGGTGTCCTCCTCGTCCGCGACGAACGCCATCACGATGTCGCGCGCCGGTTTCACCCCGCGACGCGCCCAGGACCGGGCGGCCGCGAGCATCATCGCGTCCATGTCCTTCATGTCCAGCGCCCCGCGACCGAGGATCACGCCGTCGCGTATCTCCCCGCAGAACGGGTCGAAGCTCCAGTCTGCGGGCTCGGCCGGGACCACGTCGAGGTGGCCGTGGACCAGCAGGGCCGGGGCGTCGCGATCCTCGCCGGGGATGCGGACCACGGTGCTGGCCCGGCCCGGCGCCGACTCCAGCACCACCGGCTCGTAGCCGGACTCGGCGAGCAGTGCGGCGGTCCACTCGGCCGCCTCCCGCTCACCGCGGGAGTCGCCACCGCCGTAGTTGCTCGTGTCGAAACGGATCAACCGGGCGCACAGCTCGGTGACTTCGGAGATCAGCGCGGCGTCCTCGGCGGGAGAGAGAGCGCCGCCGTCCTGACGGAGGGTGGGGTCGTTCATGGGAAGGAACCACTTGCTTTCCCGGCGGCAGGGCGCGAGGACGGGGCCTCTGCCGTCGATGGCTCAGCGAGACGAGCTCGCGGAAACGGGGAACAGGCGGGACGGGGGAGACAGGGGGCGGTCACCGCGCGGGCGGGTGCTCGTCCCCGGGCGCGGCGGGTAAGGCGGACGGTTCCGCGGCGCGGGCTCCGGGAAGCCCGGCGGCGGGTCCCGGGAGATCCGTCGCGCCCTGTGCCTCGCCCGCGGCCGCGACGGACGGCGTCTCGCCCAGGCCGTAGCTGCCCAGGGAGCGGAAGAGCTCGGCTCGGCGCCGGCTGCGCCGGGCGGCACCCTTGGCGCCTGCGGCTGCCAGCGCCGCCAGCACATGGGCCGCCGCCGCCACGGCCGTCGGCGAGTGGTGCGGCGACTCGCTGCGGGTGTCCACCGCCAGCACATGCGTGGCGAAGGAGCACACCGGACTGGTGTAGCTGTCGGTCAACGCGATCACCGAGGCGCCCAGCTCATGGAACTCCCGGGCCACGTCCACCGTCAGCCCGCTGTAGTTGCGGAAGCTGAACACGACCAGGACGTCGTCCGCGTGCGCGTCGCTGATCGCGTTGACCGCCGCGCCCGTCGCCGGCTGCACCAGGAACACGTCCCGCATGCTGCTGGTGAGGTCGCTGGTCAGCAGCGTCGCGTACCCGGCCGACTTCAGGTCGCCGAGCACCCACCGCCGCCGCGCCCGCAACAGGGCCGCGGCCGCCAGCTCCAGCGCGCCGTTCGCCTGCAGATCGGCCAGCGTGCGACGGAGGTTGCCCTCCTCCGCGGTGATCATCCGGCGCAGCGCCGAACGCTCCCGCGGCTCGGACTCCGGATCGCGGCTGGTGAACCGCAGATCCGGCTCGGCCAGACGCAGGCCGCTCTCCCGGGCCGCCAGCATGCGCAGGTCGTCGGTGGAGGCCACCCCGGCCGCCGCCAGCAGTCCGTCGAGGTCCGCGGCGCTCGCGTCGGCGGCCCGCAGCAGCTGACCGGGCCGGCGCTCCAGCGAGGCCGGGTAGTCCTCCGCCAGCACCTCGAACAGGCGCTGTGCGGCGGGGCCACACAGTACGGCGGCCGCGCGCAGCAACTCGAGGGTCGGCGTCGGCGCCAGTGGTCCGGTCACTTCTCACCTCTCCTGTTCAGGGCAGACGCACCCGCGGGTCCGGCTGCTGAACGGCATCTCTGCTGACAGTTAAACGGCGGTGTCAGATTGCTTGATCTAAGCGATGCGTGAGTCTTACTGTCGCTGCATGACCTCGTCAAGAGCCACGGGCGCGGAAAACTCTTCGGCCGATCCCCCCGTCTCACAGCAGATCTCGCGGCGCGCCACGAACGATTCCGTGCAGCCCGACGACGAACCGGGCGGCAGGGCGGGAAAGACCGACCCCACGGACACCGGCCGCGGCACACCGCCCGACAGCGCGGACCCCGGCGACGTGCTCGCCGCCTCCGTCGCCCGGGTCCGCCGCGCCGCCGGGCTCACCCTGAGCGCGGTGGCGAGCCGGGCCGGCGTCTCGACGGCCTACGTCTCGCAGATGGAGTCCGGCGCCGCCAACCCCACGTTCCGCACCCTCTGCCAGATCGCCGACGCCCTCGGCTCCACCCCCGCCGAACTCCTCGGCGGCACCGGCCCGGTCACCCCCGCGCCCGCCCCGGCCTTCCCGCCACGCTTCGCCCCGGCACCCCTGCTCGCCCAGGCCGACGGACACCGCGGCATCTGGGACCTCACGGCCCCCGGCGCGAGCCGGATCGGAGCGCGGCTGCTCCACGCCGACCTCGGCGACCACGACCACCCGACGGCCCACCCCGGCGAGGAGTTCGCACACGTCCTCGCCGGCTCCTGCCGGGTGTCGGTCGGCGGCGCCGTACGGCTGCTGCGCCGCGGCGACAGCTGCCACTTCTCCGCCACCGACGAACACCACTTCACCGACCCCAGCGACGACCTGCTCATGCTGGTCGTCCTCACAGAGGAGTGACTCCCGTGCCCACCGCCGCATCCCTGCCCGCCCCCGCAGAGACGCCGCTGCCCGACGGACTGGCTCCCGCGGCCGCCCCCGAGACCGCCCCCGAGGTGTGGCCGCTGACCGCCCGCACCGTCGAGGGCCGGCTGCACGTGGGCGGCGTCGCCATGGACGACCTGGCCGAGGCCTGCGGCACCGCGCTGTACGTGGTGGACGAGGCCGACTTCCGCCACCGCGCCCGCCTGTGGCGCACCTCCGGCGCGGACCGGGTGCACTACGCCTCCAAGGCGTTCCTGTGCGCGGAGATGGTCCGCTGGGTCGACGCCGAGGGACTGCACCTGGACGTGTGCAGCGGAGGTGAGCTCAAGCTCGCCGCCGACACCGGCTTCGACCCCGCCCGGATCGTCTTCCACGGCAACAACAAGTCCGTCGCCGAACTGGAGGCCGCCGTCGCCCACGGCGTCGGCGTCGTGGTCGTCGACTGCCTGGAGGAGATCGACCGGCTCGCGGCCGCCGCCGCGACGGCCGGCCGCATCCAGGACGTGTACGTCCGCATCGCCCCCGGCGTCGCCGCCGAGACCCACGACTACATGGCCACCGGCGGCGACGACGTCAAGTTCGGCTTCCCGGTCCGCGGCGGCCACGCCGAACGCGCCGTCCTCGCCGTCGCCGCACGCCCCGCCCTGCGCCTGGCCGGCGTGCACTCCCACATAGGCTCGCAGATCACCGCGACCGAGGGGCTGACCCTCGCCGCCGAGCGGGTCGGCGCCTTCGTCGGGGCCCTCGCCGAGCGGCACGGCATCACGGTGGACGAGATCGACCTCGGCGGCGGCGCCGGAATCCCCTACCTGCCCGGCCAGCCGCGCCTGGAACCCGCCGAGTTCACCGCCGCGCTGCGCGCCGGACTGGAGCGGGCGCTGCCCGGGGCACCGGTCCGACTCGCCGTCGAACCCGGCCGCTCGATGATCGGCACCGCCGGACTGACGCTCTACCGCGTGGGCGCGGTCAAGGACGGCCTGCGCCGCCGGTTCGTCTCCGTCGACGGCGGCATGAGCGACGCCCTGCGTCCCTCCCTCTACCTGGCCCGCTACACCGCGTGGACCGCGAACCGGACCGCCGCGGGCGAGCCCGTGCACGCCGTGGTCGTCGGCCGGCACTGCGAGAGCGGCGACATCGTCGTGCCCGACCTCGCCCTGCCGGACGACATCGCCGCCGGCGACCTCCTCGCGGTCCCCGCCACCGGTGCCTACCACCACGCCATGGCCAGCAACTACAACGCCCAGCCCCGGCCCGCCGTCGTCGCCGTACGGGACGGCCGCGCCCGCCTCATGGTCCGCCGGGAGACCCCGGAGGACCTGCGCCGCCGCGACGCCCACGGCGAACCGGTGCACCTGAACACCGCCTGACCCCGCGGCCCCGGCTCGCCGCGCCCCTGGTGGAATCGTCCTCGACGCCTTTCGCGCCCCCGAGACCGGCGCCGGATTCCCGCTGCCCGTCCTGCAACCGGCCCCGGATTCCCGCCGCGCCCCGAAGCCGGCCCCGAACCCCCGCCGCCCGCCCCGCACTCGGAGTCATCCCATGCCCAGCTCGCCCCAACTGTCCTACGGCACCTGGCCGTCACCGATCACCGCCCAAGCGGTCGCCGACGCCTCCGGGTCCACCTCCTGGCCCTCCGGCGCCGGCGAGGAGAACTGGTGGTGCGCCTCCGACCCGGCCACCGCCACCGTACGACTGCTGCGCAACGCGCCCGGCCACGAGCAGCCCGCCCCCGTGCTCGCCCCCGGCATCTCAGTCCGCAACCGCTCGCTCGGCTACGGCGGCAAGCCGTACTGGGTGCGCCCCGCCGCCCCCGGCGCCGACAGCCACCTGCTCGTCTTCACCGACCACCGTGACCAGCGCCTCCACCGCGCCGAGGTGCCCCGCATCGAGACGGCGTCCGCTACGACCTTCCCGGCGACCGCGCCGCTCACCCCGGCCGACCCGCCCGGCCAGGAGACCTGCTGGGCCGACCCGGTGGCGTCACCCGACGGGACCGAGGTGTGGTGCGTGCGCGAGACCACCCGCGCCGCCACCGGAGAGGACGACGCCGACCCGGCCGTCCGCACCGTCCGCGACATCGTCGCCGTGCCGCTTTCGGGCGCCGCCGCCGACGACCCCGAAGCCCTGCGCGTGGTCGCCCGCTCGCACCACTTCCTGTCCGGGCACCGCCCCAGCCCGGACGGCCGCCGGCTCACCTGGATCGGCTGGGACCACCCCCACATGCCGTGGGACAGCTCGGAGTTGATGGTCGCCGAGCTGCGCGACGGCGTGGCGGGGGAGCCCGTACGTCTGCTCGGCGGCAGTCACGACGGCACCGAGGTCTCCGTCTCCCAGGCGGAATGGGCGGACCCCGACACTCTCTACGCCATGGCCGACCCGGACGGCTGGTGGAACCTGCACCGCGTCGACCTCGCCGCGGACGGCCTGGAAGCACTGAAGATCACCAACGTCCTTCCCCTGGAGGAGGACTGCGCCGGCGCCGTCTGGCGGGTCGGTCCCAGCTGGTTCGCGGTGTCGCCGCACGGCGTGGTGTTCCCGCACGGCAACGGGCCGCAGAAACTCTCCCGTTGGAGCCCCGAGTACGGCACCCTGACCGAACTCGCCGAAGGCTGGAGCAGGTTCCAGGGCGACCTGTGGTCGGACGGCGAACGTGTCCTGGTCAGGTCAGCCGATCCCGCCCTCGGCTCCGCCCTGCTGACGGTACCCCTGGCACCCGGCGCCGGACCGGCCCGGCCGGTCCGGCCCAGGTCCGAGGACCCGCTGGCCGCGTGGCAGCCGCTGCCCGAACGCCGTACCGTGCACGACGCGCAGGGCCGCCCCGTGCACTACGTGCTGCACCGCCCGAGCCACCCCACCGCCACCGCACCCGACGGCGAACTCCCGCCGCTGCTGGTGCAGGTGCACGGCGGCCCGACCAGCAGCTGCGGCGTCACCGCCGACCTGGAGTACTCCTTCTTCACCAGCCGTGGCTTCGTCGTCGCCGACGTCGACTACGGCGGCTCCACCGGCTACGGCAGGGCCTACCGCGACCGCCTGCGCGACGGGTGGGGCGTCGTCGACGTGGAGGACTGCGTCACCGTCGCCCGCGCCCTGGCCGCGGAGGGCCTGGCCGACCCCGGCCGTACGGCCGTGCGCGGCGGCTCGGCCGGCGGCTGGACCACGCTGGCCTGCCTGACCCACACCGACGTCTTCTGCGCGGGCGCCGTCTACTACCCCATCAGCGACCCCGCGAGCTGGCGGGCCGGGCAGACCCACGACTTCGAGTCCCGCTACGTCGACACGCTGGTCGGCGTCCTGCCCGAGGACCAGGAACGGTTCGAGAAGGTCTCGCCCGCCGGCAACGCCGACCGCATCACCGCACCGCTGGTCATGCTCCAGGGCGCGGACGATTTCATCTGCCGCCCGGACCAGGCCACCCGCATCGTGGACCACCTCGCCGAACGCGGTGTGTGGCACCGCTTCCTCCTCTTCGAGGGCGAGGGCCACGGTTTCCGCCAGGCGGACAGCGTCCGCCGCTCCCTCCTGGCCGAGGTCGCCCTGTACCGCGAGGCCCTCGGTGCCCACATCGCCCCCGACGTACCGGTGGAC
>NZ_JBEOWS010000185.1:0-19200 GCF_040296125.1 Streptomyces sp. NPDC002265
GTGCACGGACCGTACGGTCCGTGCACCACGCCTGCTGTGGCCGTGCCGTCAGCCCTTGACGGGGCCGCCGTTGATGGCGACGCGCTGGCCGTAGCGGGCGTAGGGGTAGTAGTCGTAGATCGCGTGGTGCTGGACGCAGCGGTTGTCCCAGAAGACGAGCGTGCCCGGCGTCCAGCGGACGCGCAGGTGCAGGACCGGTCTGCGGGCGATGGTGTCGAAGAGCATGTCGAGCAGGGCCCGGCTCTCCTGCTCGGAGAGCTGTGGGATGCGGCTGGTGTAGGCCTTGTTGACGTACAGCAGCTTGCGGTCCGTCTCCGGGTGCCGTGCGACGATCGGGTGCTCGCTCCTGGGGACGACGTAGTCGGCCGGCGGGGTGTAGCCCGCCAGGGCCTGCGCCCCGTCGTGGACAGCGGTCAGCGGGTCCAGCAGGGAGCGCATGGCTGGCGAGAGCATCTCGTAGGCCAGGTGCATGTTGGCGAAGAGGGTGTCACCGCCGCAGCCCGGCTCGGGGACCTCGGTGATGTACAGCATGGATCCCAGCGACGGTTCGGCGTCGGCGGTGCCGTCCGCGTGCCAGCCGTTGCCTGCCACGTTCGCCGCGGCGGACGTCGTGCGGATCTCCAGAACGTAGGGGTCGCCCTCGGGCGGCGGCGGGTTGACGGCCCGCAGCTCCCCGAAGGCCGAGGCGAAGCGCTTGTGGTCCTCGGCGGTGATGGTCTGGTCGCGGAAGACGAGGACGTGGTGGTCACGGAACGCGGTTCGTATCTCCTCGAGTTGCTCGTCCGGGATCTCCTGCGACAGGTCGACCCTCGAGACCTCTGCGCCCAGAACGGGGGTCATCCGCTCGACCCTGAGCGTGCGGTACGGGTGCATCGGACGCGTGGTCACCGCTTCCAGTGCTTCGCGTTCGTATGACTCCATGACGTCCTTCCAGAAGGGGGAGTGGATTACAGGCCTCGGTCGAGCAGTTCGGCGAGGACGATGCGGCCGAAGGCGAGGTTGCCGTGGACCTCGTCGTCGGCCTCGCACAGGTCGGGGCGTTGCAGTCCGTCCGGGCCGGTGGTCCGGTGGCGCAGGTCCACGACGTCGACACCGAGTTCCGTGACGGCCAGCCGGATGCGCTCCTGCGCCGCCATGAACACGGCGGCATCGGACTGGCCCGGGACCCGCTGCGGAGGCATCACCGCAAGCACCCGCAGGCCCAGGTCCACGGCGTACTCGTAGAACGCGAGCGCGTCCCGTACGGCGCCGCGCACGACGGTGTCGAACAGGGTGCCGGCGAGGAAGGCTGGCGCTATCGCGCCGGTGCGGTCGCGGTAAAGGTCCCAGTTCTCCCGCAGCGCGACGAAGTGCGCGCAGAAACCGAACGTCGCGACCAGCGGTATGCCCAGCTCGGCGAGGGCGCCGACGCCGAGCTCCTTGAGGAAGCGGCGGTAGTGCTCTTCGGCTTCGCCGGAGTGGAAGACCACGTCGCTGCCGCCGGTGCCGTGGCGGGTGGTGAAGAAGCTGTCGGTGAACTCCCGTCCGGCACCGATGGGGCCGCCCTGGAACGGGATGCCGGCTTGCCGGGCGGCCTGTCCGATCGGTCCCGCGTGGGAGTCGCCGAGCAGCAGGAACCTAGCGGGGGCTGTAGTAGTCAAGGACGGCATCCTCACAGGCGGCATCTGCCGAACGGGCGGGGGCGTTGTGACCGGGCCGCACCTGTGGTGCCCGGTAGTGGAGTCCGGCCACGAAGTGCCGCATCACGAAGTCGACTCCCTCAGCGGTCACGGTGCGGTGGTTGGGGCCGAAGAAGCGGCTGCCGAAGACCGGCCCGGTGATGAGTTCGTAGGAGGGGAAGTAGTCGATGTCCGGGTCCTCGAGTGCGAGTTGCCCGGCGACCGCGCGCAGCACGGACTTGGTGTAGCCGTTGGCGGCCAGCGCGTGAGCGCCGGTGGCGGTCGCGGTCAGGGGTTGCGGTGAGACCGTCAGCAGGATCCGCAGGCCGGGATTGACCAGCCGTGCCATCCTGATCGCCTCGGTCATGTCCCGGTGGGCCTCGGCGAACGTGAAGTTGTGCAGGACGTACCGGGAGGCGTCGAAGGTGCCGCGCACGGTGCCGGGGCAGGTGGGGTGCACCGTGCCGTCGACGGTGTCCCGCCAGGCTTCGGTGAGCCCCATGGTGAAGACCAGGCAGCTCGCCCTCATGACGGCGGTGCGGATGGCGTCGAGCGTGACGTCGCGCGCCAGCAGCATCTCGGCCGGGGAGACGAAGCCGTCGGGTTCGATCGCCGGCCGGTAGGGGTCGACGCAGCGCTCCCTGTCGGGCCACGCCTCCTGGGGCGGTCGCGTGTGACCCAGGGCCCACGACAGCCACTGGCGCAGGACGGCGGGCGTGTAGATGTTGCCCGTGCGGAACGAGAAGGCGCCGTAGTTGCGGTACCGGCGCTCCTCGCGGGTCAGGCCCGGCGGGGCGGGTTCGGCGTCGAGCCAGTTCATGCCCGAGTCCAGCAGCGCCCGGCCGATCTGCGCGGCGAAGCACGATCCCGCGGTGACGACCGGGTCGTCCTGGCCGAGGGCGAACTTGGGCCTCCAGACGTCGTCGATGTCCAGCGGGTCCGGTTCGGCGACCGCCGGCCGCCAGAACGACCGGACCGGCAGGTACTGGTAGGGGTTCACAGGGCGTGCTCCGATGTGTGCTCGCGGTCGGGCCGGGGGGCGGCGGCGACGTCCGCGAGGGTCGAGGTGATGGTTTCGGCCACGGTGTGGACGTGTGGGGGTGCGACGACGCCGTAGTGGTCGGTGGGAAGCGTTTGCCGCAGGGCGGTGGCGGGCAGGCAGGCGTCCCACTGGCGGGCCGTCTCCCGCGGGTCGCCGGGTGCGGGCACGCCCGCCGTGGGCTGCTCGGCCAGCCACAGGAGGGTGGGGGTGAGGGTGAGCGGCCGTACCCGGTGCTCGCCCAGAGCGTGCAGGTTGGCCCGGCAGCAGCGGGCCAGCCGCTCGGCGTACGCCTGCGCGTGCTGCGCCGACGGCGTCGAGGCCGCGGTGCCGAGTTCGGCGGCGAACACCGTCGCGAGATGGGTCTCGTCGTAGGCGGCGACCAGCGCGTCCGCCCGCGGGGGCGGGGGGTCGAGCAGGTAGAGCGCGTGCAGGGGGCGGCCGGCGCTCTCGGCGAGGGCGGCCATCTCCATGGCGACGCGGGCGCCGAAGGACCAGCCCGCCAGGTGCAGCCGGTGTTCCCGTGTGCCGAAGTGCTCGCGCAGGGCAGCGTCGTAGAGGCGGGCGCGTTCGGCCAGCGACCAGGAGGGCAGGTCGGGGTCGCGCAGGGCGGGGTCGGCGATCAGGCACACGGTCGGTCCGGGATCCAGCGCCGCCACCAGCGACCGGTAGGCCTGGATGTCGCCGCCGACCGGGTGCACCAGGCACAGGACTGCCGAGCCGGTGCCTTCCTGCCAGATGTCGACGGTGACCGGCGACGTGGTGACGGCCGCCCGGTGGGCGGGCGCGGGGGCGAGGGCCTCCTGGAGGTGTTTGAGGATCTCCATGAGACTGACCCGGTGGCTGAAGGTGGCCAGGTCGAACTCGACGCCGTAGTCGTCCTCGATCTGCGCGATCAGACTGAGCAGGGTCAGCGAGTCGGCGCCGAGGTCGTACAGCGAGTCGTCCGGGGCGAAGTCGTCCACACCGAGCAGGTCCTGGATCACGCGGGTCATGGCAGCGGCGCGCTCGGCGGATTCGGCGGCGTCCGCGGTCGCCGCCTCGTCGGCCGGGTCCCGCGCGGGTCCGTTCGGCACCACGGCCGCAGGCTCCGTCCGCATCTGCGGGGCAGGCGCGTAGAAGGCCCGGGAGGACTCGATGTCCGTGGTGGAGACGAGGAGCTGGGGCAGCTGCAGGGCCAGCGCCCGGGCGAAGACCGCTCGGCCCTCCTCGACCGTCAGGCCCACCTCCAGGTGGGCCTGGTGGCGGCTGTCCGCGGCCAGCGCTCGCGTCGCCATTCCCGTCTCGCGCCAGATGTCCCAGTCGACGCTGATCCGGACCGTCCTGTCGGTCTCGGTGGCGCGATGGTGGGCGAAACCGTCGAGAAGGCTCGCGCCGGCGGCGTAGTCCGTCTGGCCGGTGCCTCCGAGCAGAGCGGACATGGAGGAGCAGTACACCGCGACATCCGGGCGGAAGGTCTCGATCAGGCGTTCCACGACGAGGGCGCCGTTCTCCCTGGCGGCCGCGCCGGCGCGCATCGCTGTGGCGTCGCGGCGTCGCAGCAGGCTGCCGAAGCCCTGGCCGGCGGCATGGATCACGCTGTCCAGCCGTGCGGTGTGCGCGGCGACGGCCGCCGCCGCCTCGTGCGGGGGCAGCGCCGCGAGATCGGCTTCGACGAGTGTGATGCGGCCGGCCCAGCGGGCGAGCTCCTCGGGCAGCCGAGGCTTCCTCGACAGCAGCAGGACCTGTCCGGCCGTGTGCTCCAGCAGCCACGCGGCGACGGCCCTGCCGATGCCGCCCGTCCCGCCCAGGACCAGGTGGACCGTGTCGTTGCCGGACGGAACGACCGGCTCGGCGGCGGGCACCGTCGGCACGGGTGTGATGCCCGGTTGCCACCAGTAGCCCTGCCGCAGCGCGAGCTGCCGGGGCAGCGCCGGGCCGGTCGGGTCCTGGGGCGCACGGCGCATCTGGGCGATGACCGAGGCGATGTGGGGTGCCCACCGGGCGAGGCCGCCGTCGGGGAGGTCCAGCCAGTGTCCGGCCAGGGCGTTCTCCTGGTACGAGACCTCGACCGGCCCCGCGAGGAGGGCCAGTTCGGGTCGCTGCACCGTGCCGTTCACCGGACGCGCGCCGTACGACAGCCACCACACACGGGGGGTTCCGGTGCGGCCGGACACCGCCTGCGCCAGCGCGGCGGTGGTGTCCAGACAGGCGTGGCGGGCTTCCGCCAGCGCCTCCGGACCGACAGGCCCGGCCACGGCCAGCGGCAACGCGTGGACCCATTCGGTGTCGGCGAGACCGTCGCCGACCTCCTCGGACAACGCGTCGAACAGCAGGCGCAGGGACGCCGGGTCGGCCGGATCGGCCTCGAAGACGTCCGGCCTACGGCGCGCGAAGGCGTCGGCAGGATGCACCCGCACCACACGAGCCGCCACCGTTGCGAAGGCGTCGAACGCCTCTCGCGGCACCGTCTCAGGAGCCACGACGACCACGACGCGGGCGCGCTGGGACGGTGGGACGGTGCCGCCCTGGGCCGCGCGGCGCAGTCGGACCCAGTGCGGCTGGTGCAGCCACTCGGTCTGCGGCAGCCTTCGGGGGCCGGCCGGTACGGCCTTCGGTGTGCGGTCGAGGTCGTACGGCGCGAGCGCGAAGGACGGGGGCGGGAAGTCCCAGGGCGCCGGGGCCGGGCCCGGCTGCCAGTCGATGTTCCGCCCGGCGTTCCACTGCCGGGCGAGGTCGTGTGCCGCACGGTCCGCCGCGGGAACGGGGGGTGTGTCCGGGTCCAGTACGGCGTGCGGGATCTCGCCGGCGGCCACTGAGTTCAGCCAGCGCACCGCGGAGTCGACGCCGGACACGGGTGCCGCGACCCTCAGTCGGCGTGCCGGACGCCCGGCCTGAAGATGACGCAGCGCCGGCTCGTAGTGTTCGGGACGCAGCCGGAGGTGTTCCGCGATCCGGGCGGCGTCGGCCGCGAGGGCCTGGGCGCTGGTCGCGGAGAGCACCAGGCACTCCGGGACCGCCGCCGACGGATCGGTGCCGGCCGGGGGCCCCGGCTCCAGGACGACGTGTGCGTTCGTGCCGCCGATGCCGAAGCTGCTGACCGCGGCGACCCGTGCGCGTCCCGCCGGCCACGCCGTGGCCCGGGTGGGGACGTGGAAGGGAGTGGGGTCGGGGCCGATCTCCGGATTGAAGGCCCGGAAGTTGAGGTTGGGCGGAATGGTGCCGTGGTGCAGGGCCAGGGCGGCGCGCACGAGGCCCACCACGCCGGCGGCCGCGCCCAGGTGCCCGAGCTGGCTCTTGACCGAGCTGAGGGCGCAGCGGCCGGACTCGCCGACGTCGAACGCCTGGCGCAGCGCGCTCACTTCGATGGGATCGCCCAGCCGGGTGCCGGTTCCGTGTGCCTCGACGTAGCCGAGGTCGGCGCCGGTGCGTCCGGCGCGGGCCAGGGCGGTGCGGATGACCTCGCGCTGCCCGGCCAGGGACGGCGCGGTGTAACTCATCTTGGCAGAGCCGTCGTTGTTGATCGCGGAGCCGGTGATCACCGCGTAGACGGTGTCGCCGTCGTGGCGGGCCTGCCGCAGTGGTTTGAGGACCACGACACCGACGCCGCTGGCTCCGACCGTCCCGGTCGCGTCGTCGCTGAAGGGCCGGCAGTCGCCGTCGGCGGAGAAGATGTGCTGCGGTCGGTAGCGGTAGCCGTCGGTCAGTCCGGGGTCGATGAGGACGCCGCCGGCGAGCATCACGTCGGCCTCGCCCTGACGGAGCAGACCGGCCGCGAGGTGCACGGCGACCAGGGAGCTGGAGCAAGCCGTCTGGGCGCTGAAGGCCGGGCCGGTCAGGCTGAGGTGGTAGGCCGCCTTGGTGGCCAGGAAGTCCTTCTCGTGGTGCAGGGCGAGCTGGAAGCCGTCGGGCAGCCGGGCGGGGTCCGCCTCGCGCAGCAGGGACTGGAAGTAGGTGTTCTCCCCGGCGCCGGCGACCAGCCCCACACGGGTGCTGGAGGTGTCCCGGACACCCGCGTGGGCCAGGGCCTGGACGCAGGTCATCAGTAGGTGGCGCTGCTGGGGGTCCATCAGGCGGGCTTCGTGCGGACTGATGCCGAAGTGGCCCGGGTCGAAGTCGAACATGCCGTCGAGTGTGCTGTGCGCGCCGATGATGCCCTCGGGGGCGTCGATGCGGCGGATGCCGGTGCCGCCGGAGACCACCAGGTCCCAGAACGCGGCCAGGTCCGAAGCGCCTGGCAGGCGTACGGCCATGCCGACGATCGCGATCGGCTCGCTCGGGTCCGTTGCGGTTCTCTCGCTGGGTCTCGTGACGGCGGGTGTGCGGATGTCGGGTGGGTCACTGGCGGCGAGGTGGCGGGCCAGGGCGCGGACGGTGACGTGCTCGAACAGCTCGGCGACGCCGAAGCGCAGGCCGAGTTCGGTGGTGCAGCGCAGGTGGAAGCGCATGAGGGTGAGGCTGGAGGCGCCCGCCTCGAAGAAGGTCTGGTCCGGTTCGATGCTCGCACCGGTGACCGCCTCGAACACGGCGGTGAGCCGTGCCTCCTCGTGCGTCAGTCCGGCGCGGGGGGCGGACGAGCGGCTGATCTCCTCGCCCGGCGCCCGCAGAGCCGCCTTCCGGTCCAGCTTGCCGCTGGGAGTGCGCGGCAGGGCTTCGAGCCGGCGGAAGCGGTCCACGCGGACGTAGGAGGGCAGCAGAGCGGAGAGGTGTGCCGTCAGATCGTCGGCGGCCGGGGTATCTGCGCGGAACTCCAGGCAGGCCGCCAGCCGGTCGCCGTCACGGGCCACGACGGCGTTGACGACGGCCGGGTGGCGCAGCAGGGCCGCTTCGACGGAGCCGAGTTCCAGCCGGTGCCCGCTCAGCTTGATCTGTTGGTCGTCACGGCCCGCGTAGTGCAGCAGGCCGTCGTGGTCGAACCAGGCCTGGTCGCCGCTGCGGTAGTAGAGGCCCTCACCGGGCACTTCGAGGAATCGGGTGTCGTTGAGACCGGGGTCGTCGAGGTAGCAGCGGCTGGTCATGGTGCCGCCGAGCAGCAGCTCGCCGGTGCAGCCGGGTGGTACCGGGTCGCCGTGGGCGTCCACCACCCGCAGGTCGGCGCCGGCCACCGGCCGCCCGATGGCGGGCCGTTCGGGCCACTGCCGCGGGTCCCCCTCCAGACACAGGGCGCTGACCACGTGCGTCTCGGTGGGACCGTAGTGGTTGAAGAGGCGGGCGCCCGGCAGTCCCGCGAACCAGCGGCGGATGGTGTCGGTGCACACCAGCTGCTCGCCTGCGGTGACCACTTCGCGCAGCCGGGACGGGTATCGTCCCAGGCGCACGCCGTACTCGGCGAGCAGTTGCAGCGCTACGTACGGCATGAAGATCCGCTCGGCTCCCGCGGACTCTAGCCGGTCCAGGAGGGCGGGGATGTCCTGGCGCCAGCCGGGGTGTACGAGGTGGAGGCTGCCGCCGGTGCACAGCGTCCCGAAGATCTCCTGGAAGGAGACGTCGAAGGACAGCATCGAGAACTGCTGGGTAGCCGCCGAGGCGGCCAGGCTTCCGGGCCCGGACTGCCACTGGATCAGGTCGCACAGGGTGCGGTCGGATATCTGGACACCCTTGGGGACACCGGTCGAGCCCGAGGTGAACAGCGTGTACAGCGGCCGGTCGCGGTGGTGCGCGCGCCTGTCGTACGGGGCCGTCGCGCTCCCGGCCGGCTTTGCTGCGAGGGCGACGCGATGGCGGACGACGCCGTCCGGGAGCAGAACGTCAAGTGCTGACGCGGGCTCGGAGGCCGTCAGTACGCACAGGGGGTCGACCCGCTCCAGGACGCGACGCAGCACCTCGGCCGGGTAGGAGGGGTCGAGGGGGACGGCGGTGACGTTCAGCCGTGCCAGCGCCAGCAGCGCCACCACGTGTTCGACCGACGGGTCCAGGTACAGGGCCGCCCGGCAGGGGGTGCCGTCGAGGGGGATCGAGCAGCGGTCGGCCAGGTCCGCGGCGAGGGCCGCGGCGTGGGCGTCGAGCTCCGCGTAGCTCAGGGACTGTCCGTCCGCGGTCACGACGGCGCAGGCGTGCGGGGTCCGGACGACCTGACGTGCGAAACCCTCGGCGACGGTGGTGAAGCCCGGTTCGGGGGCGGGACCGCGTCCGAACCGGGGCAGGGAGCGCCGGTAGGGGGCGACCAGTTCCCGCGGGGTGGAGCGCCCGCCCGCGGCGAGTGCGTCCACACCCCGCCGCAGCAGGTCGGCCATCGCTTCGACGGCCTCGCCGGTGAAGCGGTCCTCGGCGTACTCCCATAGCAGGTCGAGCCCGTCGGCATGTTCGAGGACGGAGACCGTCATCGGGCACTTGGCCTCCGGGGCGGCCCACCACACAGGACGCTGGGCGCAGCCCGGCAGGCGCAGTGCGCCGAAGTCGGTGTTCTCCAGGACGAACAGCACGTCGAAGGGAGGGCCGTCGCCGACGGCCTCCCATTCGGTCAGCACGTCGGCGAGGGCCACGTCCTGGCGTTGCAGCACCTGCCCGGTGTCGGCTCCGGTACGGGTGAGCTGGGAGCGCAGGCCCTCACCCGGTGACACCGTCACCGGCAGCAGCACGGTGTTGGCCAGCATTCCCACGCTGTCTTGGAAGTCGCGGACGGGGCGGTTGGCGACCGGGGCGGCGATGCGGGGGCGGAGCAGGCCGGTCACCCCGTACAGGCTCCAGGAGAATGCGCCCAGCAGCACCTGGAAGCGGGTCAGGCCGAGCTCGGCGCAGAGCCGGTCGACCTCGGCCCGGCGCACCACGTCGAGGGTGGTGTGCAGCAGCCGAGCCCGCGGTGCCGGACCGCCGGCCTGGTCCGGGAGCGGTTCCTGGGGTTCCTCCAGGCCTCGGTAGTAGGCCAGGAGCTCGTTGCGCCGCTCCTGGTAGGCGGCGGTGGCGAACCAGTCGGACTGCCAGGCGGCGAAGTCCAGCGGGGTGGGCGCCGCCCTCCCGCTCTCGCCGGCCTCGGTGCCTGCGCCGGTACCGGTCCCGGTTTCGGCGTAGGCGGTGGACAGATCCTGGAGCAGGACGCTCAGCGACCAGCCGTCGACGGCGATGTGGTGCAGGTGCAGCAGCAGGGTGCCGCCGTAGTCGTCGGGCAGCCAGCAGGCTCGCAGCATGCGCGGCACGGCGAGGTCGAAGGGTTCGGCGAAGAAGGTGTCGGCGAAGGCGTGCGCCTCCTGCTCGTCCCACGTGCGGCCCTCGCCCGGATCGTGCCAGGGGTCGTACGGCTCGTCGACGGTCTGCCGCAGCCCGTGCGGCCCGAGGACGAAGCCCGTGCGCAGTGCGGGGTGGCGTGCCACCACGGTCCGCAGCGCCCGCCGCAGCGCGGTGGTGTCGACGGGTCCGTCCACACGGAAGGCCTGGTTGACGGAGTAGGCGAGGGACGAGGGAGTACGACGCTGCAGCAGCCACAGGCGTTCCTGCTCGGCGGTGGCGGCCGCCGACCGGGCGTCGGTCCTCAGCGGTACCGGGTAGGTGCTCTTCTCGCCCGTCCCGGCCGCGGCGACGGCCCGCGCGATGCCGGCCATGTCTCCGTGGAGGACGTCCGTCTGCGCCACGTCGCAGCCCCATCGCCGGCGGATCGCGAAGCAGAGCCGCAAGGCCTTCAACGAGTCGCCACCACTGGCGATCCACCGGTCGCCGAGCCCGAGGCCCGTCGTCTGCAGGATGTCCTCGGCCAGTTCCAGGACCTCCCGCTCGGTACCCGTCGCGGTGCGGACGTCCGTCGCGGCGGGCCGCCAGGGCCGGTCGGCCCGCCGCAGCAGGGCGGCCTGGTCGACCTTGCCATTGGCGTTGAGGGGCAGTTCGTCGAGGCGATGAATTTGGTGCGGGCGCATGTAGGCGGGCAGGTGGGCCGTCAGATGGGCGTCGAATTCCTCGTAGGACAGCTCCTGTTGCAGGACCACGAACGCCAGCAGTTCGTTCGGGCCCTCCTCGCTCGCGCGACGGGTGCACACATGGGCCCGCCGGATCGCCGGATGGGACAAGACCCGGCGTTCCACCTCGCCGGGCTCGATCCGGAAGCCGCGGACCTTGACCTGGCGGTCGGTCCGGCCGACGTACTCGATCCGGCCCTCGTCGTCGCACCGCACCAGGTCCCCGGTGCGGTAATACCGCTCGGCGCCGCCGTCGAGCCATGCCAGTCGTACGAAGCGCCGCTCGGTCTCCTCGGGAAGGTTGCGGTAGCCGGCCGCGAGTCCCTCGCCGCTGAGCAGGAGCTCGGCCACCTCGCCGGGCGCGGCGGTCTTCTCCTGGCCCGGCACGACCAGGACGGCACCGGTCTGCGGCAGGGGCCGGCCGATGGGCACCACGTCACCGGTGAAGTCCCGCGGGATCGGGTGGCACAGGGCGAAGGTGGTGGACTCCGTCGGCCCGTAGATGTTGAACAGACGGGTGGCGCTGTCCGCGTTGTCCTCGTACCAGCGGCGCATCACCCGGGGGTTGAGCTGCTCGCCGCCCACCAGTACCTCACCGGCCGCGGCGAAGCAGTCCGGCACGGCCGTCACCATCGCGTTGAACAGGGCGGTCGTGATGAAGACGGTGTCCACCCGCTCACGGCGCAGTGCCGCGGCCAGCCGCTCGGGGGTCTGTACGTCGCCGTCGCGCAGGATCACGCAGCAGCCGCCGGTCAGCAGCGGCGCCCAGACCTCGAAGCTCAGCGCGTCGAACGCCGGATTCGCCAGGCAGGAGTAGCGCAGGCCGGGGGCGATGCGGACGTATCCGGGCCGGGCCAGGCGCATGATGCCCGAGTCGCGGACCTCGACGCCCTTGGGCCGCCCGGTCGTGCCGGAGGTGTAGAAGAGGAAGGACACCTCGGGCGCGGCGGGAGGAGCCGACACGGCGGAGACCGCGGACGCGGCTTCCGGCAGTGCGGGCACCAGCCGGTCGACATCGAGCGACGTGACGCCGGGCGGCAGCTCCGTCGCCGTCCACACGGAGGAGTGCACCAGGGCGGCCGCCGCGGAGTCCTCCAGGATGAAGCGACGCCGGTCGGCGGGGCTCTGCGTGTCCAAGGGCACCACCTGGCAGCCCAGCCGCAGGACGCCCAGCATCACGCAGACCAGCTGCCATGAGCGCGGCAGCGCCACCGCGACCGCCTGACCGGCGCGCACACCCTCGCGGCGCAGGGCCTCGGTCACGGCAGCGGCCGTGGCGTCGAGGGTCGCGTAGTCCAGTCGTACCTCGCCGTCGGCGACGGCCTCGGCCTGCGGGGTGCGCAGGGCCTGGCGGTGGACTTCCAGGGCGATCCCCGTCGGTGCGCCGTCGGCCGTCACCGTGCCGGTCGGGGATGCGGTGGCTTGCGGTTCCATCACGCCTCCCGCGCGGCGGTGGGGCGGTGATGCCCGGTGCCGGCCCTGCCGGTGCCGGAGGCCAGGAGATCGAGTTCGGCGACGAGGACTGCGGCGACGTGCGGGAGTTCGTCGCTCTCCAGCATGTCCCAGTGACCGCAGGCCACCGGTTCGACCAGGAAGTCGCCGCTGACGCGGTGCTGCCAGAAGGCGCGCAGCCGGGCGGCGGCCTGCTCCGCGTCCTCGTCGTCCACGGCCGTCGCCTGCATCAGCACGACACGGGCCGGCGAGTCGGGTACGACGTAGTCGCGGGCCGTCTCGCGGTGGTGGTTGTACACGTTCAGGTAGCGGGCCACCTGGTCGTCGTCGATGCCGGGATACATGCCGTTGAAGCGGACCAGCTTCTCCCGGAACTCCGCCATGCCCACGGGCGCGAGCGCGGCGTGCCGCTGCGCGTCGTCGGCGCCGTGGGTGTCCAGCAGGACCACGCTGACCTTCTGGTGTCCGGTCGCCATCAGACGGCGGCCCATCTCGTAGGCCACGAGGCCGCCGTAGGACAGTCCGCACAGCACGAGTTCCTCGTCCGGGCGGGCGTCGACGAGCCGTAGGTAGGCGAGGGCCATCGCCTCGACGCCGGGGAGGGTGGACTCGCCGGGATTGATTCCGGGCGCCTGCAGTCCCATCACGCCCACGTCGTCGGGGAGTGCCGCGGACAGCGGCAGATAGCAGAAGGCGGTGCCGCCGGCCGGATGGACGCACACCACACGCTGCCGGCCACGGCCGGCGCGGAACTCGACGAGGCTGCTGTGCTCCGCGGACCGCGGGGACCCGGATCTGTCGCCGCGCACCCGTTCGGCGAGCGCCTCGATGGTCGGGTGCAGCATGACGTCCCGTACCGGCAGGCCGACGCCGAGCTCCTCCTGGACGGCGGAGGCCATCTTGATCGCGGAGATCGATGTGCCGCCGAGCTCGAAGAAGTCGTCTCCGACGCCGATGTCCGGGTGGACCAGTACGCGCCGCCAGATCCGGTGGAGCGCCATCTCGACGTGGTCACGGGGGGCGGCGGTGTTGACCCGTTCGGCGTGGGCCCCCGCGGTGGCGCGCAGCACGGCCGTGCGGTCCACCTTGCCGCTGCGGTTCAGCGGCAGGCTCGTGAACTCGGCGAACACGACGGGGATCATGTAGTCGGGCAGGCGGTTCTTCAGGGCGGCGCGCCACTCGTACGCCGTCCGCGTCACGTCGCTGTCGCATCCCACACCCGCGACCAGGCGGGGGCCACCCGGGGTGTCACGGTCGGCCAGGACCACGGCCTGCCGTACTCCGGGCACCGCCAGCAGGGCCGCCTCGACCTCGCCGGGTTCGATGCGGAAGCCGCGCAGCTTGAGCTGGTCGTCGCGGCGGCCGACGTATGCGGCGTTGCCGTCCGGCAGCCAGCGCGCCAGGTCGCCGGTGCGGTAGACGCGCTCGCCGGGCACGAACGGGTCGGGCAGGAAGCGCTCGTCGGTGAGGTCGGGCCGGTGGAGATATCCGCGGGCCAGGCTCGCCCCGCCGAGATAGACCTCGCCGGGCACTCCCACGGGCACCGGGCGCATCCGGTCGTCCAGCAGGTACAGGCGGGTGCCGCGCAGTGGCCGCCCGATGGGGCAGGGGCGTTCGTAGGGCTGGGGGTCGGTGTAGGCGGTGGAGTAGAGCGTGGCCTCGGTCGGACCGTAGCCGAAGCAGATGCGCAGACCGGGCAGCAGCCGGCACATGCGATGCAGGGCGCCCTCGGGCAGGGACTCCACCCCGGTCAGCAGCCGACGCAGACTCAGTCCGGAGAGGCGGGCGGCCGGGTCCTCGTCGATCCACAGGACGTAGGACGGGGGCAGGAAGGTCTGCGTGACCTTGTGCTCGCGCAGCCAGTCCATGAGCTGCGCCGGGTCGCCGCGGAGTTCGTCGGGGACGATGTGGAGCTCGGCCCCGGTGGTCAGCGGCATGAGGAGCTCGTGCACGGAGGCGTCGAAGCCGATGCTCGACCAGGCCGACGCCGCTTCACCGGGGGCGTCGCCCATGAGCTCGCGCCAGTGGTCGAAGAGGTTGACGACGCTGCCGTGGGTGACCGCGACCCCCTTGGGGCGGCCGGTCGATCCGGAGGTGTAGATGACGTACGCGAGCCGGCTCGGGTCCTCCCCGACCTCCGGTGTGTCGTCGCGGGCTCCCTCGGCCTCGACGTCCGCCAGGGTCTCCCACCGGTCCCGCTCGCCGGCGAGTGCCGCCCGGTCGGTGAGGACCAGCGCCGGCTCGGCGTCGCCCACCATGACCGCGAGCCGTTCCGAGGGCTGTCCCGGGTCGAGCGGCAGGTAGGCGGCACCGGCCTTGAGGATGCCGAGCACTCCGACGACGAGTTCGGCAGTCCGTCCGGTGTGCACGCCCACGACGTCGTCGGGCCGCACTCCGCGGGCGATCAGCGCGTGGGCGAGCCGGTTGGTCCTGCGGTCGAGCGTCGCGTAGTCGAGTTCCGTGCCCCCGGCCACCACGGCCGACTGGCGGGGCCGTTCGCGCACCTGTGCCGCGAACCGCTCCAGCAGGCCCGCCGCCGTGGGCGCACCCGGTACGTCCGCGGCGGGTCCGTTGCTGAAGCCGGCGAGGAGTTCTTGCTGCTCGTCCTCGTCCAGCAACGTCAGGTCGGCCACCAGGGCCCCGGGGTTCTCGGTCATCAGGCGCAGCACGCGCAGGAACTGGCGCACGAACCGTTCGACGGTCGCGCGGTCGAAGAGGGCCACGGCGTAGTCGATCTCGCCGTCGAGGCGGGTCCCTTCGTCGGCCAGGGCCAGGACCATGTCGAACTTGGCGGGGACGTGTGCGGCGTCCTGCCGCAGTTCGACGTCCAGACCGGGCAGCCGCAGCTCGTTCCGCATGGAGGGGACCCAGGCGAACATGGTCTGGAACAGGGCCGTGTAGGCCGGGCTGCGCGGCGGGTTGACCAGTTCCACGACGCGCTCGAAGGGCAGGTCCACGTGCTTGAGGGCGCCGCGGATGCGCTGGTTCACCTGCTCCATCGCCTCGGTGACGCTGGGGCGGCCGGAGAGGTCTGCGCGCAGGGCCAGGGTGTTGACGAAGAAACCGATCAGGCCCTCGACGTCCCCGCGGCGACGGTTCGACGTGGGGGCGCCGACGACTATGTCGTCCTGCCCGGAGAGCAGCGACAGCAGCACCGACCAGCCGGTCAGCACGGTCGCGTACAGGGAGACCCCGGTGCGTGCGGCGAGGTCGCGCAGGGCCTGGGTGAGCTCCTCGCCGACGGTCACCGCCACCCGGTCGCCGTGGAAGGTCTGCTCGGGCGGGCGGGGCCGGTCGGTGGGCAGGGAGATCACTGCCGGGACGCCGGCCAGCGCGCTGGTCCAGTACTCCGCGTGCGCGGCGGGTTCCTCTCCCGACATCCACTCCCACTGCCAGCGGGTGTAGTCGCTGTACTGCCAGACCAGTTCCGGCAGGGCCGCGTCCTCGCCCTGCCGGAGCGCGGTGTACACCAGGCCCAGTTCGCGCAGCAGCGTCGAACGGGACCAGCCGTCGAAGACGATGTGGTGGGCCGTCAGCAACAAGACGTGGTGGTCCGGTGCGAGGGCTACGAGACGGCCGCGCACCATGGGCTCCTCGCCGAGGCGGAACGGAGTACCCTCCACCGCCCGCCGCGCCTGCTCGAACCGCCGGGCGGCGTCCGGGAGTCCGGTCAGGTCCTCGAAGGTCACCGGGAAACCGGTCTCCGGCGGATCGACGACCTGGAGCGCGGTGCCGCCGGAGGGCACCAGACGTGTGCGCAGGGCTTCGTGGCGGGCGGCGAGAAGATGGAGCGCCTGGATGAGCAGGTCGCGGTCCAGCGGGCCCCGGATGTCGAAGGGCATCGGCTCGTTGTAGGCGGCGCTGGCGTCTCCGTCCATGCGCGCCATGACCCACAGCCGTTCCTGCCCGAGGGACAGCGGCACGGGAGACGGTACGTCGTCCGAGTGACGGGTGACTGGGGTTCGGGGGGCAGACACGGAAGACCCTTCACGAGAAAAGAACGCGGTTCGGACACCGGATTCAGAGATTCAAGGGCGCCTGCATGCAGGCGCGCGAAGTACGGAGATGCCGGGTTCGCGATGTGGGGGAAATGTTTCCTTCAAAGCCGCCGGGACGCGCGAGGTCGGAATTGTTCGGCCGCGAGTGCTTTCCAGCGGAGCCGCAGTTGTGGCGACATCGGACAGGTGACTCTACGGAGACCCTCATCGGGCTGCACGGGGGATGTATTTACAGGTCAACCCCGGTCTTGGGTCTGGCTGGGTGCGGTCATCGCTCGCCTGACGCCACGAGGTCGCGTCAGGTGCAGGCGGATGAGCAGGTGAGGGGATATCGCCCGTTCCTGTTCGCTGTTTCGGGGATCGGTTTCGCTGACATTAATTCCAGTCTTGTTTAATGGGCAACGGTGACCCGCGTCACACTGCCATGTGTCGCTCTATCTCATATGCGCGGCGGGCGACTGTAGAGGATCTCGAGAAGGTTAGTCGACGGGAATTCTCCGGTAATGGGCTTTTGGGGCAACGTGAATGCCCTAAGGGGCATCGGCGCTCGATGCGGTTCGGCTCCATGGGGGCTCGCCGCGTCGCCTCGGCGCGGTGGCCGTCGCTTCAATTGTTGAACTTGAAACTACAAGGGTGTGCCTGTAGCTCTGTCTGTACATGATCTCCACGAAGGGGCGACATGCACGGAACGGTCAATGGATTCAGTTATGGGTGGGTCACACCCGTCGTGGCGTACGTCATGGCGTGCCTCGGCGGCGCTCTTGCGCTGCGCTGCGTCGCCCGTTCTCTGCTGGTGGAGGGTTCCTTCAAGGCCGGCTGGCTCGCGCTGGGAGCGGCGGCGCTGGGGTGCGGCATCTGGTCGATGCACTTCATCGGGATGGTCGGGTTCCGCATCATCGATGTGCCCGTCAACTACGACGTGCCGCTGACCGTGCTCAGCCTGGTCGTGGCCGTCGTGGTGGTGAGCCTGGGCGTCTTCCTGGTCGGGTACCGCGGAGCGGGACGCGCCACCTTGGGCATGGCGGGGCTGACGACAGGACTCGGCGTGGCGGCGATGCACTACATCGGCATGGCAGGCGTGACGTTCCAGGGAAGTCTGCGGTACCAGCCCGTCGTCGTCGCGGTCTCCGTCGCCATCGCGGTGGTGGCCGCGACGGCCGCGCTCTGGGCGGCCGTGACCGTCCGCGGCTTCCTGCCCAGTCTCGGGGCCAGTCTCGTCATGGGCGTGGCTGTCACCGGCATGCACTACACCGCCATGACCGGCCTGTCCGTCCACCTGCACGAGCAGGGCGCGGTGGACCAGGGTTCGTCCCTGGCGAAGATGCTGGTCCCGATGCTCATCGGGCCGGTTCTCTTCATTCTGCTCGCCGGCGTCATCGTGATGTTCGACCCGCTGCTCGTCTCCGGTGAGGGCCTCGGCAACGCACCGGCCGGACACGGGGGCGGTGAAGTCCCTTCGGCCTTCGCGAAGGCCGGCAGCCGCCACCGGCGCGACACGTCCGAGTTCTACGGCGGATAGCCGGCCGATCCGGCAGGCGGCCGTCCGACGCCGTCGGCTCCGCCCGTGCCGCGGTCCTCCGCGTGCGACAGCGCGGTCCAGGCGGCTCCTGCACCGCACACGCCTCGGCCCGTCCAGGCGCTGATCGCACCGGACGGGCCGAGGCCAGTGGCCCGGCACCGCGTGGGGCGGCCGGGTCACGGCGGGGGTGGCGGGCGCCTGGCTCAGGCGGCGGAGAGGCCGGCCTTCAGGGCGGTCGTGATGTGGACGACGCGCTCGGCCTGGATGCGGGCGGCCTCACGGGTCGTGTCGTTCACGGGGTTGTTGCCCTGGGCGTCGACGTGCGAGGTGCCGTAGGGGTTGCCGTCGGCGAACTTGGCGGCGTCGGTGTAGCCGGGGGCGACCACGATGCCGCCGAAGTGGTGGAAGGACGTGTACAGGGCGAGAAGGGTGGACTCCTGGCCGCCGTGGGCCGTGGCGGACGAGGTGAAGCCGCTGTAGACCTTGTTGGCGAGCTTGCCCTGCGCCCAGAGGCCGCCGAGGGTGTCGATGTACTGCTTGAGCTGCGAGGCGATGTTGCCGAAACGGGTGGGGGAGCCGAAGACCACGGCGTCGGCCCACTCGATGTCGTCCGGGGTGGCCTCGCGGATGTCCGCGGTGGCGGCGGCGTTGGCGGCCCACGCGGGGTTGGAGTCGATGGCCGACTGCGGGGCCAGTTCGGCGGCCTTGAGCAGGCGGACCTCGGCGCCGGCCTTCTCCGCGTACTGGGCTATCTCCTTGCCGACCTCGGCGATCGTGCCGGTGGAGGAGTAGTAGATGACAGCTACCTTGATCGGCGTGCTCACGGCTTCGTTCTCCGGTTCGTTGGAGTTGTTCGTGCGGTTGCGGCTGAAGATGCCCATGGCGGGTCGCAATCTTGTGGTTCAGTGCCCGCACTTCGGGCACTTGTTGAATATTAAACCGAATGATCGTTGAATATTGAATCATATGAGTCTTGTCACACGACGGGGCATGGAAGAGCCGGCCCCGGCGGACGGCTCTCGATGAAGTGACCCGGCACCGGGGCCACCACCTCGCGGATGCCCCGAACGGCTGAGACGACGGATCTCCGTGCCCTTCGCCGGTGCCGCCCGAGCGGCGGCCTGGCGCGGACTGCCCGATCGATCGAACCACGGTGCCTCTTGAGGCGTCTTGATCGAATCGGGCTTGCCGCGCACAGACGGTGGCTGCCACGCTCGTGGAGCCGGTTCGCACCGACTGTCCTTGGTGCGGACGGGCAGGCGAACAGCCGGTCGGCATGGACCGGTTGTCTGCGTGGCCCCGGGTCGGAGCGCTTGTTCCATGGGGAGACCCGGGGGAGCAGAGCGCCTTGTCGCCAGCACCACAGGCCGGCCGGTCCCCAGGACCGGTCCTGCGGATCTGGTGCGCCCCCACTTGTTGCGTCCCAGCGGCTGTGGGGCGCAGGTGGCCGTCTCCCGCGATCCGGCGACGGTCACCTGCACGCGCTCCGTCGCCATGGGGGCGACGGAAACATGTTCCGGGAGCGACCGGTTCCCGTGCCCGGGTGAGGGCCGGGTTCATGGTCGGGTGCCTCTGCCGAGCGTCGTCGGCAGCGGACAAGGGCAGGTTGTGATGGGTAGGCCACTTCCCCAGGTGGTTTCACACCGCCTCCCGCTCCGGCACGGCCGGTTCC
>NZ_JBEOWS010000186.1:0-9777 GCF_040296125.1 Streptomyces sp. NPDC002265
GCGGTCTGATAACTCACGCCCTGCTGACGCGCCCACTCCGACAGCTTCACAAGACGAAAATATCGAGATATGCGATTAGAGGTGACTATAAGTGACTAAAAAACCTGTAACAGCTTTTACCCCCTACGAACCGTGAGCCGCAGGGAGGAGCGGAACCTCCTCTCTCCCCGCCTGAACTGCCGGACAACCCCCACCGGTACAACCCATGGTTCCTGCCGCCCTGTGTGATCCTGCCCTGGGCGCGGGAGCCTTCGGCGGTAGAGCCAGCGAGGGATTTGGTGGAGCTATCGACCTCGCCGTCGCGCTTGCACCTCGACCCCGGACGCCTCGCTACCGCTCATGCCTGCCCCCGCGTGGAGTAGCCGAGGACCTCGAGGCGCCTCGCAGTAACGTGCTGGTCTTCCACGGGGTGGGCGGGATCGGAAAGACGACACTGTCCAGAACCCTGGAGGCAGCCCTCGCTGAGGTGTCCCCCGGAGTGTGGACACAGGGGCTCATGCCGCGATCGATAGCTTATCTGCTCGCAGATGCTGCTGTTCGAACTCCACCGGTGAGAGGTAGTTGAGGGAACTGTCGCGCCTGCGAGCGTTGTAGTAGGTGATGTCGCCGGGGATCGGATCGCCGATGAAGGGGACGATCAGGGTGCGGTCCAGGGCGTGGAGTTCGGCCTCGATGGTGATCGTCTCCAGCTGTCTGACAGCCGTGCTGGAGGAGGCGATGCGGGCACGGCAGGGGGTCGTGCGGCAGTGTCATCAGGCGACGGCCGGGTCTTCGCCGGAACCTGTCGCCAGGCCGGCGTCCGGCAGTCCGTGAGCGCGATCGGATCCGACGCGGACAGCGCACTCGCCGGGTCCTTCAACGCACCGTTCACACGCGAGACGCTCCAGGGCGCAAGCACCGGTCCAGCCAGTACGCAGGCCCCAGCCGCATAATCCGTGTCCACGATTCGAGGTCAAGGCCCGGGGTCCTTTAGGGGTGCTGTCCTGGCGTAGAGCCAGGCAAGGTCGTGCAGCCGATAGCGTCCAGGATCCAGCGGGGTGAGCAGTCCGGCGTCCACGAGATCTTCAAGGAGGTCCTCCGCTGCATCGGTGTCGCAGTCGAGCATGCTGCATGCTGAATCCAGCGAGATGAACGGGCTGACGTGCGCGCCGAGCATGCGGAAAGTGCGGGCTTGTTCTGGCTCGAGTTGGCGATAGCTCAGGTCGAGCGTCGCCCTGACGGCCAGGTCTCCGGCCCGGAGCTCATCCAGCCGATTTCGTTCGTCGGCGAGTTTGGCGGCCAGGACCGCCACGGTCCAGGTACGCCTGGCGGCGAGGCGGGATGCAGCGATGCGGATCGCCATGGGCAGGAAGCCGCATGCCTCGACCACGTCGAGGGCCGCCGCCTGCTCCGCCGCCACTCGTTGCTCTCCCACGATGCGCGTGAAGAGCTGCAGGGCTTCCCGCGGTGACATCACGTCCAGGTCCGCCAGGTGCGCCCCTGCGAGGTCCACCATCTGTACCCGGCTCGTCACCAGGGCCGCGCAGCCCTGCGTCCCGGGCAGCAGCGGGCGAACTTGTGCTGCGTCCCTGGCGTTGTCCAGCACTACCAGCACGCGGCGGCCGTCGAGCACCGACCGGTACAGCGCCGCCCGTTCGTGCAGGGTGTCCGGGATCGCCGGGGCCGGGGTACCCAAGGCACGCAGGAACGCGCCCAGTACCGTCTTGGGCTGCGCCGCCTGGTCCTCGGTTCCCTGGAGGTCGGCGTACAGCTGGCCGTCGGGAAAGTGGGCACGGACCGCGTGTGCTGTATGCACCGCGAGCGTCGTCTTGCCCACGCCGCCGATGCCGGCGAGCAGACAAACCGCCATCACCCGGCCCTCGGCCGAGGCGAGGGCGTTGCCGAGCTGCGCCACGACGGACGTACGCCCGGTGAAGTCGGATACCGTTGCGGGGAGCTGGGCGGGACGTACGACCGCTGTGTGGGGCTCAGGTGTTCCCGGGGACGGATCCGCCAGGCCTGGGTCCGCCTGCAGGATCCGCCCCTGGAGCTCCACCAGTCCCGGACCCGGGTCCACCCCCAGCTCGTCCGCCAGCAGGCGCCGCGTATCGGCATACACCGCCAGCGCCTCCGCCTGGCGCCCGCTGCGGTAGAGCGCCAGCATCAATTGTTCACGCAGGCGCTCACGCAAAGGGTGCGCCGCGGTCAGGGCCGTGAGCTCCGAAACCGTCTCCGCGTGGCAGCCCTGCTCCAGGTCCATGTCCAGGCGGGACTCGAGGAGTTGCAGCCGCCATTCCTCCAGCCGGACCCGCTGCGCCTCCACATAGGGGCCGGGCACTCCCGCCAGGGCCTCGCCGTCCCACAGCGCCAGCGCGCGGCCCAACGCTTCCCGGGCGTGACGCAGGTCCCCCGCCGTCCTCGCTTTTTCTGCCGCGGCTGCCAGTTCCTGCGCCACCGCCAGGTCCAGCACGCCTTCGCCCAGCGAACGGATCGCGTATCCGCCCGACTCGCTCACCAGGACACCCGGGTCCAGGACCTTGCGCAGACGCGAGGCGTAGGTCCGTACCGCCGCCAGTGCCTGGGACGGCGGCTCCTCGCCCCACAGCGCGTCGATCAGCTCGGCCGCCGTTGCCGTACGGCCCTCACGCAGCAGTAGCGCGGCCAGCAGAGCCCGTTGCTGGGGGGAACCCGTGGGCAGTGGCTCCTCCCCGCGCCAAGCGCGCACCGGTCCCAGCACGCTCAAGCGCAGTCCCGGCGCCCGGGCCGGAGGCGCAGCGGGCGCTGGTGTCCGCTGCGCGGGCAAGATCACCGCGCGCGGAGTATGCCCGAGGACGCGTCTCCACGCATCACCCCACAAGCGGTGCTCTGTTTCAGTGACCCCGCAAGCGACCAGGAAGCCGATGAGTTGATGCTCGTCGCGCGGCACCGTCCGGCCCTGCACGATGCGGTGAGCGGTGCTGTGCGGCAGCCTTCCCCACTCCCCCGCCCGCAGCTCCATGTCGCGCACCGCAGGCCGGCCAGCCCTCGCGTAAAGCTCCTGCAAGCCGGCCTTGAACTTGCCGACCGTGTCGACGTACATCGGACTCGGCGCCGGGCGAACGTCGCCAGAACGATGGTGTCCCGCCAAGTGGTGTAGCAGCGATCGCCGCGAAAGTGCAGGGTGTGGCCAGATGCGGGCAATAGTCGACCGGACGATCTGACGCTTTGTCAGTCGATGACGTCTATGGCGCGGCGCTGCCGGCCTTGGCGCGCCCTTCTCCGAGGCCAGAGCCGCGGGTTCCGCTCCGGCCATCTCCGGCAAGACGGCTCGCCTGATGAGCTGTCAGGTCGCAGAGATGCCGTGCAGGCCGATTGGGCGCGTGAGCTGCATCTTCGACGTGATCGCCGCTACACCGCTTGGCGGGACGCGACCGCCAGAACCGTAATGCTCGCCTCTGCGCGCCTTCCTCCACAGTTCCATCGCCATATCGGCCGAGGCACCGCAGGCCCGCGCGTACGCCCGAACGGCACGCGCGCTGGGCACGCCGTTTCCTGATGCCGCACGCTGAAGCGTTGTGGCGTGGCATCCTGCCCGGTCCGCCAGCTGGGCATAGGACCATCCTCCGGCCGCGCGCTGGGCGCGCAGCCAGCGGGCCAACTTCTCCAGCGCCCTGTTGGACGTGGCGATCGGTTTCTCCCTGCGCCCCACGGCCGTGCACCTACGGCGCCGGGATCGCGTGCGCCACCCGCGCGATCAGCGGTCCCAGCCGCTGCCCCGTGCCCCGCAGGGCCAGCAGTGTGGCCGTCGCGACCAGACCGGCACCGCCCAGCACCGCCAAGACCGACGATGCGTCCAGGCCACTGCCTGACATCACGCAGGCCAAGACGGTGATGACAACGATCACCACAGCATCGGGTGCCGAAAGCCTGTTGTGGGGTGCGTCGTCGACAACGCACCCCACCGAACGAGATGTGCGGGGCATGTCCTGCCTCCTGAGTTCGACGCGCGCGCTCAGGGCGCGTCGGCGTGTTGCGGGCTCCGGGGATGTCGCCCAACTGGTGTTTGCCGACACCAAGATGAGCACCTGCATCGTGGCATCGCCGCCTCGCGCCGGGCGAGCCCTCCGCAATCGTTGATGCGCCGGTGTCCACAGCCCGGAACACCGGCATCAATCGCCGTCGAGGGCAATCGCAGCTGTGACCTGGGAGTAGGCATCGCAGAGCACTTACAGGACCAGGCCCGTCCGGGAGATAAATGCGTCACCATCCCAGTCAGACCGGGCCAGCGATTGTCGCCGCCAGGCGTCCACTGCACACCACCACGAAAACGACCGACGCCCTGGCCTGGCGATACGCGCTCAGCAGAGGTGGCTGCCGACACAGAGACAGCGTCAGGCCCGCACATTCATCGAACATTTTCGGCATCGCGAGAAGCTCTCTGCGTCGGAATTCCTCCGGCTACTCCTGAGAGTTGCGGGCTCCACCCACGCGATCAGGAACCCAGCGGACAGACGTTGCCGCGTCAACCGCACAAGATCGGCGCTCCGTACTCGGAGCGCCGATCCCGCATGTCCGTACACCGGCGCCCCGACAGCGCGCACGTCATACCCTGAGATATCTGCCGCAGAGACCATCAGTCCGCTGGATGCCCGCAGTCGCCCTGTTCCTGTTTGCGCTGAACAGCTTGCGACACCGCCCCTGGCCCAGCGGGGCGCTACTCTCCCTGGGACCGGTTCGCCGCCACCGCGGCCTGCACGGCGCTGCGGATTTCCATGTCGACGTGCCGCTCGTCCCCCGCCTACGCCGACGCCGGGCCAAGGACCCGGCCGTCCCCGTCACCCATCTCCTGCACGAGATAAAGGAGATGGGCTACAGCGGCAGCGCCAACCTCCTGGTCCGCTACATCAGCCAGGGCCGCGTCGAAGCCGACCACGCCACCCTGTCCCCGCGCCGCGTCACCCGGCTTCTCGTCACTCATCCCGACCGCCTGCGCAAGGACCAGCTCGTCCTGCGTGACCAGCTCGCCGGCGCGTGCCCGCAGATGAGCGTCCTGGCCGCGTAGGTCAGAGACTTCGCCACTCTGCTGACCCCGTCCGCGGGCAACGCCAGAATTCTGACCGAATGGATCGCCCAGGCCCGGACTGCCGACCTGCCCTTCCTGCACTCTTTCGCCAACGGTTTCGAACGCGACCGTGCTGCCGTCGACGTCTCCTTGACCCTGCCCCATCACAACGGCCGCACCGAAGGCGTCAACAACAAGATCAAACTCATCAAGCGTCAGACCTACGGCCGCGCCGGACACGCTCTCCTTCGCCAGCGCATCCTGCTCAGCTGGCACCCGACCAGACCGACCAAGGGCTACGAAAATCTTGGAAGAGCCGAATGCCTTACAGTCCCGGGCGCGGGCGCTTTCGAGGGCGCGGACAAACCTGCGGGTACGGCGGTTGCGGTTCACGGGCGCGGGCCTCCCTCGATCCCGGGCCGCAGCGCGCAGCGGTCGGCCGTGGCAAGAGCCAGCGCGTCACGGGCCTATTCCGCGCTGTCAGAACTCAGCCGGTAGTACCGGCGCTGTGGTTGGCCCTGCTCTCGCTGGGATCGACCGCTTGCCACCGTGACTCCAGCCATCCTGCCGCCTCCAGGCGTACCAGGATCGGATGGATCGTCCCGCTCGGGCAGACCCGCCAGGCCGTGGCCGCCAGTACGCCCCAGGCGGCTGTCTGGGGCGTAGTGGCGGCCACCGGTCTACCGTGCGCGCAGAAGAAGGGCTGACCCGAGCGTCGAGGGACCGGCTCGTGGGTGTCAGGTGTCAGACGATGCGCTTGCGGCCGCGGACGAAGATGAACACGGTGACGGCTGCGGTCAGGGCGAACAGGATCGAGGCGCCGAACCACTGCATGCTGCTCATCTGCGACATCGGCAGGTAGTCCACCGACCAGCCCACGAGGTCGAACTTCTGAGTACAGACCTTCTCCGGCATCCCGTGTGCGACGCAGGTGCCCCAGCCGTAGGTCTGCCCGGATCCCGAGATGTACGACTGGTCGATCACCAGGGTGCCTTCAGGCATCTGCGGGAACGTGTCGTGGCCGATTCCCTTGTGGGTGGTGATCGTGAGGACGTGGCCGAGGTTCAGCCGGAGGTAGCTCCAGACCAGCTGGACGACGACGGCGAAGCCGAAGGTGACGACCATGGAGATCAGGCTGCGGCGCAGGAGCATGCCGATTGCCACGCCGCCCACGACGGTGAAGAGCGCGAGGGCGACGGGAACGGGGCCGGTGTTGTCGAACGCGGCGCCATCGCTCCACTCCAGAACTGTGGGCACGTGCTTGACCGGCCCCCACCACCGGCCGAACGCGACGGAGAGCGCCGCCGTACACACGATGACCACCAGGGCGCTGATTGCAAGCTTGGTGGCCAGCCAGCGGATGGGGGTGACGGACTGCAAGGCGACGAGTTTGGCGGTGCCGTTTTCCAGGTCGCCGGCGAGCAGAGGGGCGCCGAGGAACACGCCGAGCACGATGGGGATGAAGCCGAGGGCAAAGCCCACGAGCTGGAACCGTTGGGGGTGTGCGCCCTTGAGCCACGTGTCGGACGCCGAGTCGGGCCAGCCCTGGGCGGTGATCTGGTTTATCAGGTCGGCGCGCTGATAGACGAGCCACGCCACGCAGAGCGCGGTGATGGCGAAGAGGGTCCAGAAGCCGGCTCGGTGCTGGCGCCAGATGAGCCAGTTCAGGCCGCTGAGCCGGGGGCCGCGGGTGGCCGTGGGGGACGCGGCGGACCCGTTGGACCTGGTGGCGGGGGTCTTGGTCAGGTTGCTCATGCAGCCACCGTCCGCGAGCCGTTGGAGTTGTGGGTCTGGCCCGGGACGCGGGCTTCGGGGGTGATCAGCGGTGGCGCGTCGGGGCAGCGCAGGTAGGAGAGCAGGAGTTCCTCCAGGTTCGGCGTGTCGGCCTGCCACCGGCCGGTCACCGGGCCGTCGGGACGGATGAGGGCGGTGACCTGGCGTCCGCTGGTGCGGTATTCGACGAGGGTGTGGCCGGCGAGTTCCGCCGGGACGTCCTGGGCATGGCCCTGCCACCGGCTGTTGCTCTCGTCGCTCCGCGCGCCGTGCAACAACAGGTGGGCGCTGCGGAGTTCGTCCACATCACCGGCCATGCGCAGTCCGCCCGCGGAGATGACGAGGAGGAAGTCGCAGACGTTCTCCAGCTCGCTGAGCATGTGGGAGGACATCAGCACGGTGGTGCCGTGTTCGGCGGCCTCGGCCATCAACATGCTCATGAGTTCGTGGCGTACCAGTGGGTCGAGGTCGGACATCGGCTCGTCGAGCAGCAGCAGGTCGGGGCGCTTGCCGAAGGCGAGGGCGAAGGCGACCCGGGTGCGCTGCCCGCCGGAGAGGGTGCCGATCTTCGCTTCCATGGGCACATTGCCCGCGCGGACGATGCTCTCGGCGGCCCGCTGGTCCCAGCCGGGATTGAGTTCGCGGCCCATGCGCAGTGTCTCGGCCACGGTGAAGCGGCGGAACAGCGGTTTCTCCTGGGCGAGGAACGCGGTACGCCGTCCGGCCTCCGCGGATTCCGGTGCTGCGCCGAACACCTTGAGGGTGCCGTCCGTCGGCTGCAGCAGATTGGCGGCAATCGCCATCAGCGTGGTCTTCCCCGCGCCGTTGGGGCCCACCAGGCCGCAGATCCGGCCGGCCGGCAGCCGGAACGAGCAGTCCTGCAGGGCCCAGCCCCGCCGGTACTTCATGCCCACCCGGTTGGCCTCTATCGCCGGCTCCCTCAGCGGGCCCCCGACGTCTACGGCGTTACTCACTGGTACTCCTCGTTTCCGGACTTTCCGTTGTGCTGACGGCCGCCGTGGTGTGGGCGTACCGCTCCTCCAGGACCGACGCGACCAGCGCGGCCACGTCCTCCGGCTCCAGGCCCGCCTCGCGTGCCCGCGTCATCCACGCCTCCAGCTCCCCGCGCAATGGGGAGTCGGCACCCGCCTGGGGGCGGGCCAGTGAACGGCGGACGAAGGTGCCCAGGCCGGGCCGTGGTTCGGCCAGACCTTCACGTTCCAGCTCCCGATAGGCCTTCAGCGTGGTGTTGGGGTTGACCGCGCAGGTCTCAGCGACCTCCTTGGCGGTGGGCAGGCGGTCGCCCGGCATCAGAATGCCCAGCCGCAGCGCCTGTTTGGTCTGCTGGACGATCTGCTGGTAGGCGGGCATCCCGCTCCGCCTGTCGATGCGGAACTCCACGAACCTCTCAACACCCTTTAGCTAATTGATTAGTGGAATGATGATGCGACGGTGATCCAAGGCCTGTCAAACAATCCGGCTCCCGCAGCCCCTGTCGGGACAGAACGGTGACGGATTCATGACATGGGACCCTCTGGTCACCCAACCCACCCCCTGAACCTGTCCGCGCCCGCCGTTGGACAGCGGCAAAGCGCGCGAGCGAAGGCCGCGTACCTGCACTCATGGCACAAGCCCCTGACCTCGTCGAACAGGGGCTGCCGCTTCAGGCGGCCTGGACGGCAGCATCTGCTTCACGTCGGCGCGATCGAGGTTGCAGCTGCAGGGTGCTCGGCATCGACTGGGACCGAGGCGATCACTCGATGAGACACCGCGGCGAACGGGAGACCGGCCAGACGAAGAAGGACTCTCACCGTTGGTGGAGCCGTCGGTTGCCGAGGTCGGCCCGCTGCCGCACCGGCAGGGAGGCCGAGTTCCATCCGGCGGCGCAGGGTCACGCCCGGGTCGCGACAGGGCTTGTAGTGGTGCCACGACGCCTCGACGCGCAGACGGCGGGCGTGGCTGTTGCCGGTCTTGGTGATCGGCCCCTGGAAGCGGTTGGGGCCCGAGGAGTACGCCAGCTCGCCCGAGGCCGGGCCGGCATGGCCATAGGAGGCAGCTACGACGCCCCGGCCCTGGCAGCCGCGGCATCACTGACCACCAAGCAGCTGCTCGACCAGTTCGGGTTCATCGCCACGCCCGCCGGCCCCCGCGGCCATACCGCCACCCTCGCCGGCGGCATGGTCTACGGCATCTTCCGGCAGGCAGCCTCCCCCGATCTCGGCATGCGCCTGCTGCGCGCACTCACCTCCGTCGACGCACTGACCCGCATGTCCCAGAACACCTGGCAGTTGGCGGCGCACCGCACTCGAACAGGCCGCCCAGCACTCACCGTTCCTGCGCACCACCGGCACCATGCTGCAGCAGGCCGTCGTGCGCCCCGCCACCGTACGCACGCGTCTCCGCGCAGCTGCACGCACTCCTGGAATCGGTCCTCCTCGGACACCGGGAACCCCGGACCGCCGCCGCCTGGACCGCAGACGTGATCAGCGCCATCACCGGACTGCCCGTAGCCTGCCCCACGAACCGGCTCCGAAGGAGACAAGTCCCCTCAGGGGGACTTTCACTGACTGAGCCAAAGCTGCCCGCTCAGTCGGGGGACGGAGGTGAACAGTCCGTTGTCGCGCAGGGCGGCCCGCAGCGCGCCGCCTCTGCCGGCCTCACAGGTTGTCGCGTCACCCCTGCCCTTTGCCGTACGTCAGCTGCAGGTCCACCCCGTCGAAGACGTTGGCATAGGTCGCCGTCCCACCGTTCAAAGTCGGCTTCGGCAGGGCGCCAGGCCGGCCCAGGGTGACCAGTCGTCCTTGCCGGCTGGATCGTCCGGCTGCGGCTCGCCGCCGCGCCGGTCAGTCGAAGGCGCGCTCGCTGTCCAGGAACCGGGACACGTGGCTCACGAACAGCTCGGGGTACTGGAACAGCGCACCGTGCCCGGAGTCGGGGTAGATGATCAGCTGCGCACCCGGAATGTGCTGCTGCAGAATGTAGGA
>NZ_JBEOWS010000186.1:9875-19168 GCF_040296125.1 Streptomyces sp. NPDC002265
CCGGAAACCGATCGATATCCAGGCTTTACAGCGAATGGAAACCGATCGGCATTCCTGATGGAAGGGGGTAATCACAGTGATGCGGATTGCAGCAGCGCGAAGCGCGCAGATGCCCGATCCGCCACGGCGGCTGCATTTCGTGATGCCGATGGTGCTCGTGCCGGTCAGAACGCTGTGTCCGCGTAGATGTGCTATCGCAGGCGGGCCAGTGTCGGTGGCGTCTGCGTCAGTTGGACCAGTGCAGGACGTGTTCGGCATCGTGTTGGGCTGCCCGGCAGGATCATCAGCCTGAGCAGGCGCGGGAGTTCGTGGCAGGTGATGAAAACGAAGTCGGGCCGGTCGCTGGCGGGGGCGTCGCGTTCCAGGGCGGCGGTGGCGGCCACCGGCGTCCCCACGGACGCCAACACCCACCGGACCGGCATCGGCCGGACCAAGGTCATGGACTGCAGCGCCGTGGCGACGGCAGGTCAGGCGCTGTCGGGGTGCTGGGGGCGGCCGAGCGCATCGGCACCTCCTTGATGAAGAGGATGGCGATCAGCGCCAGCAGCGCGAACGGCGCCGCGGCCAGGAAGACCTCGCCCACGCCCTCGCCGAAGGCGTCCTCGATGAATGGCCGCACGCCCGGCGGGATCAGACCGAGGTCCGGGATCGCCGAGTTCTTGAGCGACTGCGCCGCGGCCAGCGGCACCCTCCCGGCCAGCAGGCCCTGTGTCACCTGGTGGTTCACCCGGTTGCTGAACAGCGCGCCCAGCGCGGAGACGCCGCTGGCGCCGCCCATCGTGCGGAAGAAGGCGACCAGCGCGCTGGCCGAGCCCAGTTCCCGGACGGGCACGGTGTTCTGCACCGCCAGTACAAGGTTCTGCATCATCATGCCGATGCCGAGCCCCGAGAGCGTCATCGAGACCGCCACCTGCCAGTACGCGGTCTCCGTGCGGACGGTGCCCAGCAGGGCGAAGCCCGCGGTGAGGCAGACCGCGCCCAGCACCAGGAAGATCTTCCACCGGCCGATCCGCGTGATCAGTCGGCCGGTCAGCAGGGAGGCGACGCCGAGGGCAAACACCATGGGCAGGGTGTAGACGCCGGACAGGGTGGGTGACTTGCCCCGAGCCAGTTGGAAGTACTCGCCGAGGAACGTGGTCTGGCTGTACATGCCGGCGCCGACGGCCACCGAGGCCAGACACGCGAGCGTGACCGTCCGGTGGCGGAAGAGGTGCAGCGGCACGACCGGCTCCGCGGCCCGCCGCTCCACGAGGACCGCAAGCACGAAGAGGACGAGGCCGCCGCCGACCATCGTGCAGGTCTGCCAGGAGAGCCACGGGTACCTGTCCCCGGCCAGAGTGACCCAGACCAGCAGCAGGCTCACCGTCGCGGCGATCACCGCGGAGCCGAGGTAGTCCACCTTCACCCGCCGCTTCACGGTGGGCAGGCGGAGGGTCTTCTGCAGCAGCACCAGGGCGAGGATGCCGAACGGCACGCCGACGTAGAAGCACCAGCGCCAGCCGAGCCAGGAGGTATCCACGATGGTGCCGCCGATGAGCGGTCCGGTGACGGTGCCGAGTGCGAAGACCAGGCCGAAGTAGCCGATGTAGCGGCCGCGTTCGCGTGGGGTGGTCATGGCCGCCACGCAGGCCTGACTCAGCGCGGTGACGCCGCCCACCCCGACGCCCTGGAGCGCCCGGCAGGCGATCAGCTCACCGGTGTTCTGGGAGAGCCCGGCCAGCATGGAGCCGAGCACGTAGATGCCAAGGCCGAGCTGCACCAGCAGCTTTTTGCTGACCAGGTCGGAGAGCTTGCCCCAGAGCGGGGTGGTGGCGGTGAGGGAGAGCAGGGTGGCGGCGACGATCCAGGTGTACGCCGACTCCCCGCCGTGCAGGTCGTGGAGGATCGTCGGCAGCGCGGTGGCCACGATGGTGGAGGAGAGCATGGCCATGAAGAGCCCGAGCAGCAGCCCGGACATGGCGGAGAGGATCTCCCGACCGGACATCCCGCCATCGATCTCGCTGCCGCGCGCGGACTGGCTCGCCTGGGTCCCACCCGGTGTCATGGCATGGCTCACGCAGATCTCCTCACATTGAGTAGACAGGTCTGTATAGCGAGCGGCCAAGACTAGATAGATCTGCCTGATGCGTCAATCCGCTCCCCCACGTCACGGCGTCAGCTGTCGGCCGGGCGTGGGCATCTCCACGCCCGGCACCGTGGCCGCCGTCGCTGTTCGGCGGCGTCGCGGCTTCGCTTCCCGCGGCCGGCAGTGGCGGTTTGCCGGACCGGAGGTCGGGCATCGGCCGCGATCCCGCTCCCGGAGGGCGGGGCGACCTGACGGCCGACCGCGGTGGCACCTCGTCTCGGCGCCCGTAGCGCGACCCCCACGGCCAGTACGCGGCCCGCCTCCACCGGGAGGGGCGGGTCCGCATGAGGACCTCGAAGACGGCACGTCCACACGGGCCCTCCTCCGGCGCTGCAGTGACCGGCGCGCATATCCCGCCACCAGAGAGTGCGAGCCGACGAGGTCTGGGTGATCGCGTACGGCCAGAGCGCCCCGGTGGCCCGGGCAGGCCCGTGAGCCCGTCGCGGCACACGGTCAGCGCGCCCTTCAGGCCGCGGTGCTCGTGCCAGGTGAGCACGCACAGCCAGAGCTTCACCCCTCGTCGCCCCGGAGCCAGATCCCCAGCACGTTCTTGATGCCGTCCGCACCGATGACCAGGTGCGCGGCCTTGTTCACCACCGTGCCGCCGTCGCGGACCTTGGTCCGGATCGCAATGACACAATTGAAATATTGGACAAGTCTGTCTAGTCTCGCCACTGGTCATACAGACCTGTCTACCTAGGCAAGGAGATGCACATGAGCCGGGCCATAACAGCGGGCGCGACCCGGGCGAGCCAGTCCGTGCGCGGCAGCGAGATCGATGGCGGGCTAGATGCCGGCACCCGGTCCGAGCCGAGAGGCAAGCGCCTGTCCGGCACACCCGTGCTGTACCTGCTGGCCTCGGTGTTCGTCTCGCTGCTGGCCTCGTCGAGCGCGCCGACGCCGCTGTACGCCCTGTACCAGGCGCGATGGGGCTTCTCGCCGATCACGACCACCATCGTGTTCGGTGTCTACGCGATGTCCGTGCTCATGTCGCTGCTTACCTTGGGCAAGCTGTCCGACCACGTCGGCCGCAGGCCCGTGCTGCTGGTGACGCTGCTGATCCAGGTCGCGACAATGGCGGTGTTCGCCACGGCTGACGGCGTGCCCTCGCTGCTGTTCGCCCGTGTCATGCAGGGCGTGGCGACCGGTGCGGCCATCGGCGCGGTCGGCGCGGGCATGCTCGACATCGACGCAAGGCGCGGCCAGTTGGCCAACGCGGTGGCGCCGACCATCGGCACGGGGACCGGCGCACTTGTGTCGGCGCTGCTGGTGCGCTATCTGCCCGCACCCACGCATCTCGTCTACTTCCTGTTGCTGGCGGTGTTCGCGCTGCAGGCGATCGGCGTCGCCCTGATGCGTGAGACGGTCACGCCGGCACCTGGTGCTCTGGCCAGCCTCAGGCCCGAGATCAAGCTGCCGCGACAGGTCGGCGCGCACGTGCTGGCCGCGGCCCCCGTGCTGTTCGCCGGATGGGCGTTGGCCGGGTTGTACGGCGCCCTCGGCCCCGCACTGGTCGCTACGCTGACCGGCGACAACGCCGAGGTACTGGGGGGCTTGAGCGTGTTCGTGCTGGCCGGCGTCGCCGGGGTCGCGGTGGCCGTGCTGCGCAACGCTCAGCCGAGAACGATGATGCTGATCGGGATCGGCTCGCTGCCCGTGGGCGTCGCCATCACCCTCGTCGCGCTCGCTGTGGTGTCGCTGCCGTTGTTCTTCGTCGGCACCGCGGTTGCGGGGGCCGCCTTCGGCGCCGGGTTCCAGGGCAGCATCCGCACGGTCGTGCCGCAGGTCACGCCGCACGAACGGGCCGGTGTGCTGTCGCTGCTGTACGTGGTCTCCTACCTCGGCTTCGGTGTACCCGTCGTGGCGGCCGGTTTCCTGATCGTGCATGGCGCGGGTCTGCTGGGCGCGACCCGGGACTACGGTGTCGCGGTGATCGTGCTGGCGGCAGTGGCCCTGCTCGCGCTGATGCGGGCCCGGCGTGCCGCTCGGTGACGGTGATCGGATCGGGGCGGGTATCCACGTGCCTCGGCCGCCGAAGGTCCGGGTGACCACGTCGACGCAGGTTCTTCCCCTGCCCACGGTGAAGCCGGTGTCCTGCTCGTGGGCGGCCTGGATCTCCCTGGTCTCACCCCGGACCTCGACCAGCAGCAGGACGAGATCCCCGGCCCATGTCGCCTGCGGGTGCGCTCTCCGCCACGACTACCCCATGTAGTCTGTACAGACCTGTCTAGTCTGAAGGGATGATGGTGATGGCAATGGCGAGGACCGCGGCCAGGTCATCCGCGCGTGAGCGTCTGCTGGCCGCCGCCGACGAGCTGTTCTACGACGAGGGCATACGCTCGGTCGGCATCGACCGGGTGATCGAGCATGCAGGCGTCGCGAAGGCATCCCTGTACAACACGTTCGGCAGCAAGGACAAGCTGATCCACGCCTATCTGAAGGGCAGGCACGAGAAGGTCGCCGCACGCATTTCGGCGGCGGTCGCGGCTGCCGAGACGCCGAGGAAAGGCCTGCTCGCGGTGTTCGACGCGCAGGCGGCGTCGTACGCCGATTCCGGCTTCCGCGGATGCCCGTTCGTCCGCGCCAGCGCCGAGGCCCGGCCCGGTGACACGGTGGACCAGACGACGAGCCAGTACCGCGCGTGGGTACGCGGCCTGTTCGCCGAGCTGGCCGAGCAGGCCGGCGCGTCCGACCCGGCGGCGCTCGCCCGCGCACTGCACATGGTCTACGACGGCTCTATCGTGTCCGCCCGCAGTGACCATGACCCCGGAGCGGGTGCCGTCGCACGGGCCACCGCCAGTGTGCTGCTGGACGCGGCGCTGGGCTGACCCGCCGCCATGACGGTTCGGCAGGGATCTGCTGACCGTTCCTAAACAGTGTCCAGGAGTGAGCTTTGTACTCTCATCCCGGAACTGCGCGCATCCCGAACGGTTTTGGATGCACTGGTCCCCCGCGTTCGCTGAGAAGTCCCCGTCCGGGGACGTGCATCGTGTGCACGCTCCGTGATGGGTGGGCGGGTTTCCTCACGCCCTCGGACGCCCGATCCGGCCTGGACGGTCCGATACCTGAACCCATCGCTCTGGTGGGTGCAGGGCGGTGCCGTCCGTCGCCGGATCGGGTGCCCGAGGGCGCGTCGCCCGATCGCGATGCTCGCGGCATCGTGACGGGACATCTTGCGAGTCTTGCTGGACGCGTCCGTGAATGATCAGCCGGCGACAGGTGAGCGGGAGCTGCTCGGGGCGCTGGCGTGCCCTCCTGCGGTGGTGCTGGTGGAGGGCAAGGCCGGAATCGGAAAGAGCCGGTTGATCCAGGAGATGCTCGACGTGCCCGGGGTCCGTGGTCGGCGGGCGCTGGCGACGGCCTGCCCGCCGTTTCGCAACGCGCTCACCCCGGCCTCCGTCGTGGACGCGCTTCAGCAGGTCGGCACGGACCTGGCAGGGCTCGAACTGAGCCCGCTCGCGGGCACGTTGCATCCGCTCTTCCCCGAGTGGGCGGCCGAACTGCCGGCCGCGCCGGAACCAATCACAGACGCCGGGGCTGCCCGTCACCATCTGCCTTCCTGTACGAAATACCGTCAAAACAACGGTACGAGGCAGCACTGACATCGGGCAGGCATGGGAGAGCAGATTCTGCCAGCAGGAACCGTCAGAACAGGATCGGAGCCGGGGCAGCGGCGCCCGCGCCGGTCCCCGGCCCTGCTCAGCGTATGCGGATACCGGCGCGGAAGACTGCCCGTACGTCGAGGACGGCTGCAGGGTCGTGGGCGGGGTTGCCGTCGATGACCAGGATGTCGGCGTCGGCGCCGGCAGTGATCCGGCCCTTACGGCCCTCCACACGGCACAGCCGGGCCGCCGAGCTGGTCATGGACCTCAGCGCGTCCAGCGGCGCGACGCCCAGCCGGGCCAGGTCGGCCACGCCGTGGGGCAGGACGTTGTGAGGCTTCCAGGGCCCGATACCGGCGTCCGATCCGATGACGACGTGGGCACCGTGCTTGTACAGGCTGCTGTGGGCGTCCAGGACCGCGTCGACATGCGCGGCCATCTCTTGCTGGGTCATGCCCTTGGGCGGCGTGAAGGCTTCGCCGGGAGCGATGCCGAGCGTCAGGCTGACGAAGGTTTCATTCCTGACGATGGTGTCGATGAGGTCGGGGTCAAAGGCGACGCCGTCGGCGGTGAGGAAGGAGACGTGTTCCAGGCTGTCGACGCCCGCTTCGACGGCGTCCCGGATGGCCTGGACGCCATGGGCGTGGGCAGCCACCGGCAGCCCGAGCCGGTGCGCTTCGTCCACGACGACACGCAGGTCTTCCAGGCCGTACTGCGACGCGTGCGCCGGCACGGAGCCGGGTGTCATGTGACCGCCACTGGCCATGATCTTGATGACGGCGCAGCCGCGGGTGTGACGCTCGCGGACAGCGGCACGCAGCGCCTCGACGCCTTCGACCTCGCCGCCGAGGAAGTGGCAGTGACCGCCCGGGGTGGTCAGCGGAGGGCCGGCGGGAAGGATCTGCGGACCCTGTTCCGGGTGCCGGGCCATCTCCTCCACCAGGGTCAGTGAGAGGTAGCGGCGGTCGCCGAGGTCGCGCACGGTGGTGATGCCGGCCTGCAGGGCGGACCGGGCCGCGGCCCGCATGTGAGCCAGGAGGTCGCTGTCGGAGGTGGAGGCCAGGGAGGTGACGGGGTCGGGGCCGGCGTCGAAGGCAAGGTGGACGTGGGTGTCGATGAGGCCGGGCAGCAGGCAGGCCGAGGGACCGAGGTCGATGACCTCGGTGCCGTCGGCGGGCAGCGCGCCGGTGCGGTCCACGCGCAGGATGCGGCCGCCCGAGACGTGCACGGTGGCGGGGCCCGAGAGGCTGAATCCGTCGAACATCGAACCGGCGTGTATGGCAGAAGAGTTCATGGTCGCTCCGATCAAAAAGGGTGTGTCATGCGGTGGCCCGCCCCGGGATCCGCTCTGTTCGGGGCGGGCGCGGAAGATGGGTGCTCGGCTGGAGCCGGTCGGTTTCTGCCGGGCAGCGGGGTGTGCGGCGCTGTCGGCGGTGCGGCAGCACGCGGTGTGCGCCGCCCGGTGCGGCACGGCGTCGAGCGCACCGCCGTTGGGGCCCGGGGGCAGGGCGGGTGGCGTCGGGATTCACTGCTCTCGGCATCCGCAGCGCACCCTGTGTCCTTCCGGGTCGGTGTGCCGGGCCGCGGGCGGCGAGGTGCTGCAGACGGGCCGCCGTGCCGGTACGGCGGGCGCGTTTCCGGTTCCGGTTCGGGACCTCCTGCGCGAGGCGCACGGCCTCCCTTCGTCGCCCACCGGCGCCCAGTCCTGGGCGGGGACCTGCTCCATCAGGTCCTGCGTCTCAGCGGCGGCTGCCCTTCAGCGCTCATGGCTACGAGACGCTCTGCGGCGGTCGTTGCCCCAGGCGATCGCGCATGCTCCCAGGTAGAGCAGGCTGATCGGGGCGGCGAGCAGCAGCATGCTGAGCGGGTCCGTGCTGGGGGTGGCCAGTGCGGCGAAGACGGCGATGCCCATGAGCATGGGGCGCCACCAGCCGCTCATCCGGCGCGCGGTGATGACGCCGCCGAGGTTGAGCAGGACGAGCAGGACGGGGAGTTCGAAGGAGAGGCCGAAGACGACGACCATGCGGGTGGCCAGGTCGAGGAAGTCGTCGACGGGCAGCACGTTGGTGGCCGTGTCGGGGGTGAAGGAGATCAGCACCCGTGTCGTGGTGGGCAGGCTCCAGTACGCCACGGCGGCGCCGGCCAGGAACAGAGGGATTCCGGCTCCGAGGAAGGCCAGGGTGTACTTCTTCTCGTTGCGGTGCAGCCCCGGCACGAGGAAGGCCCACAGCTGGTACAGCCAGACCGGGCTCGCGGTGACGACTCCTGCGGTGATCGCCACCTTCAGGGCGAGGGTGAAGGGCGAGAGCAGGCCGTTGAGGGCGATCAGGCCGCAGCGCTCCCCGTCGGGGGCGTCGGCCAGTCGGCCGGGGGCGCAGCCGGGCAGGGGGTCGATGAGGAAGGCGATGAGTTGCTTGTAGAAGAGGGATGCGACGACCGTGACGAGCAGGATCGCCCCGACCGCCTTGATCAGACGGTTCCGCAGTTCTCGAAGATGCTCCGCGAGGGGCATGCGCGCAGGTTCGTGCAGGGTGTGAGTGGGCATGGACGGTCCCGCTCCCTTCATGTGCGGCGCAGGCCGCACATGTGTGTGTCCGTGGATGTGGCGCTTCAGCGCCGGTGCGGGGTTTCCGGTTCCTCGGCCGTCTTCGGGGCCGCATGAGGGCCGTCGGACACGGGCTGAGGAGCGGGAGCTGCCATGTGCCCGCCGGTGTGGGGCTGGTCCTCGTCGTCCCCTCGCATCGCCTTGGTCTCGCTCTTGAGGATCCGCAGCGACTGCCCGAAGGAGCGCGCCATATCGGGGAGGCGCTTGGCGCCGAAGAGGAGCAGGAGGACGACGAGGACGAGGAGGATCTCGGGTGCTCCGAGCCTGCCGAACATGGGTGTTTCCTTTCGCAGGGGTTGGTGCACGGGAGCGGCGCTCCCGCGCGGTTGTCCGGCTGCCCGCGGATGCGGGAGCCGGCATGCCGGGTCGACCGGTGTGCGGCGGTTACTTCAGGGCCGGTGCTCGGCGGCTGTGGAAATCGGGTCGGCCCGGACAGGCTTTCCGGTGTTCTTCGAGGTCCGGGCCGGGGCACTGCCGGCCGGCTTGCCGTGGAAGTCGGCGTCGGCAGCAGATTCGGCCGGGTTCAGGTCCTCGCCGCCGAGCAGGTTCTTGGCCACAAGGGTCCTGGGGTTGAGGTCCTCGAGTGCCAGGTCCGCCAGCTCGGGCGGGAGTTCACTTCGGATGCTCGCCTGGGCGCTTCGGGAGACCTCCCGGACCTTGCGCAGAATACGCGCGATGTCGGACACCATCTTGGGGAGCTTGTCGGGCCCGACGAGGACGACGGCCAGCACCATCAGTGTGGCGACTTCCAGCGGGCCGATGTCGAACAACATCTGTGACTCCGGACTGGGTTGGGCGGAAAGTACGGCGCTCCTGGGCGGGCGGCGGAGCGTGTCGCGTCAGACGTCCGGCCCCCGGCGGCCGCCCGCAGGGCAAGCCGGCCGCACCGCGACGTGCGGGCTGTCCCGGCTGCCCCTGCGGGTGCGATGGCGCCATGTGCGGTGTTCGCCGGGGTCCTGCC
>NZ_JBEOWS010000187.1:0-19100 GCF_040296125.1 Streptomyces sp. NPDC002265
CTCCGTCGAAGGACCGCCCCGGACTGTTCGGGTTACGTGGTGGATCAGCCCGCGGAGGCCGGGGCGGGGGTGTTCCGGTCGGTGTCCTCGGGAGCCGCGCCGGGCTTGGCGGCGGAGTCGAAGCCGCGCAGCGGGACGTGGCGGATGAAGACGGCGATGAGCAGTCCGGCGGCGGCCACGGCCGCGCCCCAGGCGAAGACCGTGGCGACGCCGTCGGTGACGCCCTGCTGGAACACGTGCTGCACCGTCTCCGGCAGGCTCTTCAGGGCCTGCGGGGTCATCTGGGCGACCGAGAACTGGCCGCCGGACGCGCCGGCCGCGGGGTCCAGGTGGGAGGTGACGCTGTCGGTGAGCTTGGTGGCGTAGAGCGAGCCCAGCAGGGAGACGCCGACGGAGCCGCCCATGTTGCGCAGGAAGGTAGCGGCGCCGGTGGCGGCGCCTATGTCACGCAGCGGGGCGTTGTTCTGGGCGATGAGCATGGTGCTCTGCATCAGGCAGCCCATGCCGGCGCCGAGCACGACCATGTACAGCGAGGTGGTGGCGCTGGTGGTGTCGATGTCCATGGTGGCAAACAGCGCCAGACCGATGGCCATCAGGACGGTGCCGGCGATCGGCAGGGCGCGGTAGCGGCCGGTGCGGCTGATCACGGCACCGCCGGCCAGCGACACGGCCATGGACGACAGCATCATCGGCATGAGCAGCAGGCCGCTGTTGGTGGCGGAGGAGCCCTGGACGAACTGCTGGAACTGCGGCAGGAAGGTCACCCCGCCGAACATGGCGAAGCCGACGATGAAGCTGAGGGCGCCGGCGAGCGAGAAGTTGCGGTTGTTGAAGACCGCGAGCGGCATGATCGGCTCGGCGGCGCGGCGCTCGACGATCACGAAGGCGGCGAAGGCCAGCACGGTCGCCACGGCCAGGCCGATGATCGTGGCCGAGCCCCACTCGTACTCGTTGCCGCCCCAGCTGGTGATCAGGACGAGGGTGCTGATCCAGATGGTGAGCAGGGCCGCGCCGGTCCAGTCGATGCGCGCCTTGCCGGTGCCGCGGGACAGCTTGGCCAGGGTGAACCAGCACACCGCGAGGGCGGCGATGCCCAGGGGCAGGTTGACGTAGAAGGCCCAGCGCCAGTTCAGGTGGTCGGTGATGAAGCCGCCGGCCAGCGGGCCGCCGATCATGGCGACGGGCATGACGGCCATCAGCACGCCCTGGTACTTGCCGCGCTCGCGCGGCGGCACGATCTCGGCCATGACCGCCATCACGCCGACCATCAGGCCACCGGCGCCCAGGCCCTGCAGGGCGCGGAAGCCGACCAGCTCGCCCATGTTCTGCGACATGCCGCAGAGGACGGAGCCGATGAGGAAGATCACGATCGACGAGAGGAAGGTCACCCGGCGGCCGAGGAGGTCGCCGAGCTTGCCCCAGATCGGCGTGGCGGCGGTCGACGCCAGGATGTAGCCGGTGGTCACCCACGCCAGGTGGTTCAGCCCGCCCAGGTCACCCACGATGGTGGGCAGCGCAGGGGCGACGATCATGTTGTCGAGCATGGCCAGCAGCATCGCGATGACCAGACCGCTCATTGTCACCATGATCTCACGGTGGGTGAACCTGGGCGGCGCCTCCTCCTCGGCGGTCTTCGTTGCTGTCGACTCCATGGCACTGCCTCTCTTCGAACGGTCACTGCAAAGGCTGCGAGCAGCCCACGCCGAAGGGCGGCCCGGTCCACACGGGTGCGGACGGCGGGACCGCCGGATAAAAGGAGGATCTGCTCCAGGTGCGGCCCGCGTACGGCGAGGCCGAAGCGGAGTTCGATGGATGCTCCACTTACCTGTCGTTAAGTAAACTACTTGCCGGACGGTAAGCTTGCAAGCGGAACCCCCGGGGACGAGAGGAAGCGGACATCCATGGCGGCAGGCGCAGGGCACCGGCGAGGCAGTGACACCAAGGCCGAGATCCGCAACGTGGCCATGGAACTGTTCACCGAGCAGGGGTACGAGGCCACCTCACTGCGGGAGATCGCCGAGCGGCTGGGGGTCACCAAGGCGGCCCTCTACTACCACTTCACCAGCAAAGAGGACATCGTCGTCTCGCTCTTCGCCGAGCACCTGGCGACCTTCGACGAACTGATCGCCTGGGCCCGGACCCAGACCCCGGGACCGCAACTGCTTGCACAGGCCATCGACCGGATGGTCGACATGGCGTCCGAGCGGGGATCCCGGATGGTGCGGTTCGCCCTCGCCAACCAGCGCGTGATCAAGGACCTGCACCCCGGTCACCAGAGCGTCCACGAGCGCATGAACACCCTGTGCGACGCGCTCACCGGCCCGGACGCGTCCGTCGAGGAGGCGCTGCGGATCCGCATGGCCCTGCTCAGCGTCAATTTCACCTACTTCGCAGCCCAAGGGCTCGACGCCTCCGACGCCGAGGTCACCGCCGCCGCCCGGAACATCGCCCACCTGCTGAACCCCATCTCCGCCGACGCCTCGGCGGAAGCCGCCCCGGTCACACCGCCGGTCGCCGAGGCTCCGGTCGGCTGATCTCCGCGCCGCGCCTGCACCGGCGTACCGGATGATGGGGACGGCATGACGGAACACGAGGTCAGGAGCGTTCATGGTGAAGCGGGTTCACCAACCCCGTGAGGACGCGGAGTTCGATTTCATCCTCAGGATGAGCGCGGCCCCGGTCCTCGCCTACTTCACCGGGACATGGCCCAAGGCGATCGAGCCCTCGCGGGCGATGGACCTCGTCATGGGTGACATCGCCGAGGCCTACGCGGGCCGTCTGACGGTCGTCCGCACCGACATCACGCGCTGCCCGCTCACGACCGGCCGGTACGGGATCACCGGAGCGCCGTCCTATGTTTTGCTCCGGGAAGGGGAGGCGGTGGCGCAGGGTACGGGGCTCCTGACCGTCGCCGAGGCAGGACAGTTCCTCGACGACCGCCTCTGAGCGGCCACCGGCACCGCAGCCGTGACGCCCGCGGGTCCGGCGCATCGGCCCATCGGGTGCCGGGGCATCACGCCTTGGCCGGACCGCTGCCCGGCTCCTTGACGATGCGATCGCCGACCGCGATCGACTTCCACAGCCCACGGTCGACGCGCACCTTCATGAACTGGCCGTCCGCACGCCTCACCTTGACGAAGTGGTACATGTTCGCGCCGTCGAGCATGCCGCGCGACTTGTCCTCGACGATGCCTTCCCAGGCGTCGTCCGGTCCTGGTTTGTGTGATTTGAACATGCCGCAAGCCTACGAAGACCGTCCGGCCTGGTGCAGTGTCAAGAAGCACGGACACCGCAGTACAGATGTCACACGAGGCGCCGTGGAGAAGTCCTGAGCAGGGCAACGACGACGGTGCTCGGAACTCGCGCGAGAGATCTGCGCGGGAGCTGCCGGTCGGTCCGGACCGCACATGGCAAAGGCAAGGAGAGTCCTCTCCTTGCCTGTCTCAACTTATAGCGCACCGGGGGGCTTGCCGCAAGGCCCCGGTCGTGGCGCAGAATCGTCGGCCTGTGCCGCGGCCAGCGGGTGCGGGCGTGCGCGCCGCCCGGCCGGAGGAGCGGCCGGACGAGTCGTCGGCGGGAAGGCAAGCAGGGATGAGGACGTGCTCGACAAGGGGTTCGACAAGGCCGGAGGCGCCGGTGATGCGATCGGCCGTCGCAGTGCGGCGGCTCACGGCCGCCGTGGAGGTGTCGCGGTGACCGAGCAGCTCAGGCAGTACGTCGCGGATCTCCACGAGGTCGACGAGACACAGGTCGCGGTCGTCGGCGGCAAGGGCGCGCAGTTGGGCGGGCTGGCGCGGATCGAGGGCGTCGCCGTACCCGACGGCTTCTGCGTGACGACGGACGCGTTTCGGCGGGTCGTGGCGCAGGCGCCGTCGGTCGACGGACTGCTCGACGAATTGTCCCGCGTGGACCCGGAGGACCGGGAGGCGCTCCGGACGCTCAGCGCGCGGATCCGCCGGGCCGTCGAGGAGGTCGCCGTCCCCGGTGATCTCGCGGCGGAGATCACCGGCGCGCTCGCCCGGTTCGGTGAACGGGACGCGTACGCCGTCCGGTCCAGCGCGACGGCCGAGGACCTGCCCACGGCCTCCTTCGCCGGCCAACAGGACACGTACCTGAACGTCGTGGGGCCGGCGGAGGTTCTCCGGCACGTCAGCCGGTGCTGGGCCTCGCTGTTCACCGAACGGGCCGTGACCTACCGGCGGCGGATCGGCATCGACGACCGTACGGTCCGCATGGCGGTGGTCGTGCAGCGGATGGTCGTACCCGAAGCGTCCGGGATCCTGTTCACGGCCGATCCGGTCACGGGCAACCGGAAGGTCGCCACCGTGGACGCCGGCTTCGGCCTCGGCGAGGCCCTGGTCTCGGGCCTGGTGAACCCGGACGTCTTCAAGGTGCGCGACGACGGGATCGTCGACAGGACGATCTCCGCCAAGCACCTTGCCGTGCAGGCCGATCCGGCCGGCGGGACACGGGAAGTGACGGTCGAGGCGCAGCGTCAGGAGCGTCCGGCGCTGACGGATGCGCAGGTCCTGCGGCTCGTGCGGCTCGGACGGCGGATCGAGGCGCACTTCGGGCGTCCGCAGGACATCGAGTGGTGTCTGGTCGACGACGGTTTCCGGATCGTGCAGAGCCGGCCGATCACCACGCTGTTCCCCGTCCCCGAGAGCACGGACCGGGAGAACCACCTCTACGTCTCCGTCGGTCACCAGCAGATGATGACCGACCCCATGAAGCCGCTGGGCCTGTCCATGTGGCGGCTGACGGCCATGGTGGCGATGCACGAGGCGGGCGGGAGGCTGTTCGTCGACGTCGCCCCGCGTCTGGCCTCGCCCGCGAGCCGCGCCGCCCTGCTGGAGGTCATGGGCCGAGGAGATCCGCTGGTGCGGGACGCCCTGGAGACGGTCCTCGGGCACGAGGACCTCGTCCCCTCTCCCCTGGACGCGGCTCCCGGCGTGCCGTCGGCCGGCGAGGCGCCCACCCCGGCCGAGGCCGATCCGGCGATCGTCTCCGAGCTGATCGAACGCAGCCGGGCGTCCGTCGCGGCCCTGGAAGCCGGCATCCGGTCCAAGACCGGACCGGCGCTGTTCGACTTCCTGCTGGGGGCCTTCGAGGAGCACAAGCGGGTCCTCGGTGACCCGCTGAACATCCAGGCGATCATGGCGGGGATGGAAGCCACCTGGTGGCTCAACGACACGCTGTGGGAGTGGCTGGGCGAGAAGAACGCGGCCGACACGCTGACGCTGTCCGCACCGGACAACATCACGTCGGAGATGGGACTGGAACTGCTCGACGTCGCGGACGTGATCCGGCCGCATACGGACGTGGTGACGTTCCTTCAGGGCGTCGGTGTCGAGGACGCGGGCTTCCTTGACGACCTGGTGAAGTTCCCTGGCGGGGCGGAGGCCCGCGACGCGATCGAGGGATACCTCGACCGGTACGGCATGCGCTGTGTCGGCGAGATCGACATCACGCGGCCACGGTGGAGCGAACACCCCACCACGCTCGTGCCGGTGATCCTCGACAACGTCAGGAACTTCGAGCCGGGCGCCGCCGCGCGCCGGTTCGAGGAGGGACGGCAGCGGGCCGCACGCAAGGAACAGGAGGTGCTGGCGCGACTGCGGGCCCTGCCGGACGGGGACCGCAGGGCCGACGCGACCAAGCGGATGATCGACCAGGTCAGGGCGTTCGCCGGGTACCGGGAGTACCCGAAGTACGGCATCGTCTGCCGCACCTTCGTCTACAAGCGGGCCCTGCTGGAGGAGGCCGAGCGGCTCGTGCGGGCCGGTGTGCTCGCCGAGAAGGAGGACGTCTTCTACCTCACGTTCGAGGAGTTCCACGACGTCGTACGCACGAACCGGGTGGACGACCGGCTGGTGCGGCGGCGCAAGGAGGACTTCCGCTCTTACCACGCGCTCACGCCCCCGCGGGTGCTGACCTCGGACGGTGAGGCCGTCATGGGGTCCTACCGGCGCGACGACGTGCCGGACGGGGCGCTGATCGGCCTGCCCGTCTCCGCCGGGACCGTCGAAGGCAGGGCCCGCGTCGTCCTCGACATGGCGGACGCCGACCTCGAAGCGGGCGACATCCTGGTCACCCCGTTCACGGACCCCAGCTGGTCGCCGCTGTTCGTCGCCGTCGCGGGCCTGGTGACGGAGGTGGGCGGTCTGATGACCCACGGGGCGGTCATCGCCCGCGAGTACGGCCTGCCGGCCGTCGTGGGCGTGCACGGGGCCACCCGGCTGATCCGGGACGGGCAGCGCATCCGCGTGCACGGCACCGACGGGTACATCGAGATCCTGTCCTGAACGGCCTCGGCAATCGCCTGGTGGGTGCCCGGCCCACCAGGCCGGCCGCCTGGCCGGCCTCCCGGGTCTGCGGTGCCCGCTCAGAACAGTGACAGGCCCTCACCGCTGGTGTCCTCGACGACCGGCCGGGACTGGGCGGGCAGGTCGTCCAGGCGGTCGGGTCCGGCCGCGGCGGCCACGGCTGGGGCGGTCTCGGCCAGCCAGTGACGAAACCGTTCGACGGCTTCGCGGTAGGGGACCTGCGCCAGGACGCGGTGCTCGCCCGAGGGGCAGAAGTCGACGGTGACCGTGAGCAGGCAGGAGCGGGGCGCGTTCTGACTGCCCGTCCAGGACACGCGCAGGACCCCGCAGGGTTTGCGCCCGCGGGAGGCGGGGTGGGTCGGGCGCAGCGACCGGCAGGCCGTATGGGCGGTCCAGGCGGCGAGGTGGGGCAGGGGCAGGGTGGTACGGGCGCGGCAGCCGGGGCAGCGGTGCCAGTGGTGGAGCCAGGCGACGGCGTCGGTGCCGAAGAGGCGTGCGTAGCGGTTCGCCACCCGGATGTCGTTGCTGTAGAGGTGGTCGGGGCGTTCCTGGGTGTTGCAGGACTGGCAGAGGGGGGCGCGGACGTAGCCGTGTTCGTGGCAGTGGTCCAGGACGGCGGCGGGCGCGGTGCGGCAGACGGCGCAGGTCCACCCGGCCACCTGGCGGGAGGTGCCGGGTTGCCTGCTGAGCACCGAGTACAGCCGGCCGTCGAGCTCGCCGTCGTACGGGCGCGGTCCGGCGGTGGTGCTCCGGGGGCTCGTCGTCCGCCGGTTGTCGGCCTCCGGGGCTTGCCGGAGCTGTGCGGGCGACTCGGTACCGGCTGCGCCTGCCCGGCCGGACCGTACCGACGACTCAGCGGCAGCCGCGCCTGCCCGACGGGTCCGGACGGGCGACTCGGCGGCAGCCCCGCCTGCCCGGCCGGAGCGTACCGACGACTCGGCGGCAGCCCCGCCTGCCCGGCCGGTCCGGACGGGCGACTCGGCGGCAGCCCCGCCTGCCCGGCGGGTCCGGGCGGCGTGCACCCACTGCGTCTCCGTGTGCTCGGCCGCGTCGAGCAGGCGGACCACGGCGCGCGGCAGCCACCAGGTCCGCTGGGTCCCGTCGTGGGTCTGCTCCACGAGTATCCGGCGCCAGTCGATCCCGGCCAGATGGTACGGGCGGCCGGCGTCACGTCGTGCTGCCCGCTCGGGGCCGTCCGGCTCCTGAAGTTCCCCCGCGATGCGCCGCCGCCAACGCAGACGCGTCTCCTCGTCGCCCTGCTGCCTCGGCACGCCACGAAACGGACCGACGCGGACGAGGTCCCGCCGGTCCATCGCCACCGCGCTCAGTTCCGCGGCCGCCCGGCGCACCTCGGCCTCCGCAACACTCCACTGCCCGCCGCCCGCCCTCACCGTCGCCACCACCTGGGCGCCGAGCAGGACGTACCCCGCGGCGGCCCGGGCAGGGGAACGGGTGAAGGCCCGGGAAGCCGTCGGCACAGGGCTGCCGGCCGTCAGATCGACCCACAGAGCGTCCGCGGCGCCGAGGGTCATCAGGTCGTCCGTCCAACCGGGCGTGACACGCTCTGGCATCCCGACAGGCTATCGGCCCGCGCGCTCCCCCTCCGATCTTCCCCTTGGCGCACCACCGCGTCCTCGGAGCGACGCAGGCACGGGCGCGTCGCCCGCCTCCGTGGTGCGGCCGCTTTCGGATTTCCGCCACATGTTTGCCGAGCCGCCAACCTCGGAGCGGGCTGTTCCTCCTGGACCTGTCCGGATCCACACTTGCCACTCCGACAACGCCGCCGGATTCACGAAAGGCTGCACAACGATGCCTGCATTCAGCGATGGGATACCGGAGACCGGGCTGCCTGCCGGCTCGACCTTGACCACGGACGTCGTGGTCGTGGGCTCGGGTCCCGCAGGAGCCGCGGCCGCACTCATGCTGGCGACGCTCGGCGTCGACACCGTGATGATCACCAAGTATCGGTGGACGGCCAACACGCCCCGCGCCCACATCACCAACCAGCGCACGATGGAGGTCTTCCGTGACCTCGGCATAGAGCCGCAGGTGCTCGCCGACGCCACCGACCACTCCCTGGTCGGCGACACCGTGTTCTGCACGAGCATCGCCGGCGAGGAGATCGGCCGGATCCGCACCTGGGGCACCCGCCCCGACCGCGAGGGCGACTACCGGCTCGCCTCCCCCTGCCTCACCGTCGACATCCCGCAGACGTACCTCGAGCCGATCCTGGTCCGCAACGCGGCACAGCGCGGCGCCCAGACCCGGTTCTCCACCGAGTACCTCTCCCACACCCAGGACGCGGACGGTGTCACCGTGCGCGTCCTGGACCGGCTCACCGGGCACGGGTACGACATCCGCGCCAAGTACCTGATCGGCGCCGACGGTGCCCGCTCCAAGGTCGCCGCGGACATCGGACTGCCCTTCGAGGGCGCCATGGACATCGCCGGGTCGATGAACATCACCTTCAAGGCCGACATAGGCCGCCACGTCGCACACCGCCCGTCGGTGCTCTACTGGGTCATCCAGCCCGGCTCGAACGTCGGCGGCATCGGTGCCGGGCTCGTACGCATGGTGCGCCCGTGGAACGAATGGCTGATCGTGTGGGGCTACGACATCGCCGGGGAACCCCCGGTCGTCGACGAGGCCGCCGCCGTACAGATCGTGCGCAACCTGCTGGGTATCCCCGACCTGGAGGTGGAGATCACCGGCACCAGTCTGTGGGGCAACAACGAGATGTACGCGACCCGGCTGCACCAGGGACGGGTGTTCTGCGCCGGCGACGCCGTCCACCGCCACCCGCCGAGCAACGGTCTGGGCTCCAACACCTCCGTCCAGGACTCCTACAACCTCGCGTGGAAGATCGCCGCCGTCCTCAAGGGGCACGCGGGTCCCTCGCTCCTGGACACCTACAGCGCCGAACGCGCACCGGTCGCGGAGCGGATCGTCAAGCGGGCCAACAAGTCCAGCCGTGAGTTCGTCGACATCTTCGCGGCGCTCGGCGTGCTCGACGCGAAGACCGAGGCCGAGATGGCGGCCGCGATCGAGGAGCGCAAGGCCGACACCCCGGCCGGTGCCGCCAAGAGGGCCGCGCTGGTGCGCGCGATGGAGCTGAAGAACTACGAGTTCAACGCGCACGGTGTCGAACTCGGACAGCACTACACCTCCGCGGCCGTGGTCTCCGACGGCAGCGAGCTGCCCGCCCCGGCACGCGATGCCGACCTCTACTACGAGATGTCCACCGTCCCCGGCGCGCACCTGCCGCACGCCTGGGTCGGCGACAGCGCGCACCGGCACGCCCTGATGGATCTGGCACCCTACGACCGCTGGACGCTGCTGACCGGAATCGCGGGCGCGGCATGGGAAGAGGCCGCCGAGAAGGTCGGCGCCGAGCTGGGCATCCCCCTGACCGCCGTCGTGATCGGCCCGGGCCGCGACGTGAGCGACCTCTACTACGACTGGGCCGCACTGCGCGAGACCGACGAGAGCGGCGTGCTGCTGGTGCGGCCCGACAAGCACATCGCCTGGCGGGCGACGAGTCTGCCCGACGATCCCGAGGCGCAGCTGCGGCGCGTGCTGCTGTCGGTCCTGGGAAGGAATGAGCACTGATGCGTTTCGTCCACGACATCCTGCCCCAGCGGGTGCGCTTCGCCTCCGGCGCGGCCACGGAGAGCCTCGCCGCCGAGATCGCTCTGCTCGGCAGCGAGCGGGTGATGATCATCGCGGGCCCGGCGGAGAAGGATCTTGCCGAGCGCATCACCGCCGGCCTGCCGGTCGCGGTCCGCCACGACGACGTCGCCATGCACGTCCCCGTCGAGGTCGCGGAACGCGCACGCGCCGTGGCCGCGTCCCACGAGGCCGACGCCCTGGTCAGCATCGGCGGCGGCTCCACCACGGGGCTCGCCAAGGCGGTCGCGCTGAGCACCGGACTGCCGATCGTCGCCGTCCCCACCACCTACGCCGGCTCCGAGGCGACCCCCGTGTGGGGGCTGACCGAGGGAGCCGTAAAGACCACCGGCACCGACCCCAGGGTCCTTCCGCGCACCATCGTCTACGACGCGGCGCTGACGCTCAGCCTGCCCGTGGAACTGAGTGTCGCCTCCGGTCTGAACGCGCTGGCGCACTGTGTGGACTCGCTGTGGGCCCCGCGGACCGACCCCCTCAACCAGGCCCTGGCACTCGAAGGCGCTCGGGCGCTGAACGCCGGTCTGCCGCAGGTGGTGGCGCAGCCGGGCGCACTGGAGGGCCGGGAGCAGGCACTCTACGGCGCCTATCTGGCGGCCGCCGCCTTCGCGTCCGCCGGCTCCGGCCTGCACCACAAGATCTGCCACGTCCTGGGCGGCATGTTCAACCTGCCGCACGCCCAGACGCACGCTGTCGTCCTGCCCCACGTCCTCGCCTTCAACGCCCCCTTCGTCCCCGAGGCCGAGCGGCGCCTCGCCGTCGCCCTCGACGCCCCCACCGCCCGCGAGGGACTGGCCCGGCTGCGCGACCGACTGCACGCGCCCCGCTCCTTGCGGGATCTCGGGATGCCGCGGGACGGCATCGGCAAGGCGGCCGAGGCCGTCGTCGCCGCCGCTCCGGCGGGCAATCCGCGGCCCGTCGCGCCGCAGGCCGTCACGGCCCTGATCGAAAGCGCCTGGGAAGGAGCCGACCCCCGATGACACACACCTCCGACGCAGCCGTCCCGGTCGAGCAGCAGGACCGCGAAGCCGACGTCGTCCGCCAGGTGCTGGAGTCCTTCGAGGCCTGCACCGATCCAAGACTGCGGCAGGTCATGCAGTCCCTGGTGCGCCACCTGCACGCGTTCGTGCGGGAGGTACGGCTGACCGAGGCGGAGTGGAGCGAAGGGATCGAGTTCCTCACCCGGGCCGGGCACATCACCGACGAACGGCGTCAGGAGTTCATCCTGCTCTCCGACGTCCTCGGTGTGTCCATGCAGACGGTCGCCGTGAACAACGAGGCGTACGGCAGTGCCACCGAGGCCACCGTCTTCGGACCGTTCTTCGTCGACAACAGCCCCGAGATCCCCCAGGGCGGCGACCTCTCCTTCGGTGCCGCCGGAGAGCCGTGCTGGGTGGAGGGCACCGTCACCGACACCGACGGAAAGCCGGTGAGCGGGGCACGCATCGAGGTGTGGGAGGCCGACGAGGACGGCTTCTACGACTCGCAGTACGGCGACGACCGGCTCGCGGCCCGCGCCCACCTGTTCACCGACGCCGACGGCGGCTACCGCTTCTGGGCGCTGACCCCGACGCCGTATCCGATCCCCCACGACGGCCCGGTCGGAGCACTGCTCGCGGCCACCGGCCGCTCACCGATGCGGGCGTCGCACCTGCACTTCATGGTCGGTGCCCCCGGTCTGCGCACGCTGGTGACCCACATCTTCGTCCGCGGTGACGAACTGCTGGACCGCGACTCCGTGTTCGGGGTGAAGGAATCCCTCGTCAAGGATTTCGACACGCAGCCGCCCGGCACGCCCACGCCCGACGGACGCGAACTGCCGGACCGGTCCTGGTCACGGGTGCGCTTCGACATCGTGCTGGCACCGGACGGCACCTGAGCAACGACCCGGCCCCGCCCAGCCGGGCGGGGCCGGGCTCACGCCTGCGTACGAGCCTCGCGCAGGACGTCCGACGCCCGTACGCCGTAGCGTTCCCTGAACCGGTGGGAGAAGTGGGTGACCGAGCCGAAGCCGCAGCGGACCGCGGTCTCGGCGACCGTCGTCCCCTCTCCCCCGGCCAGCAGGGCGTGGGCCAGTTCGAGCCGACGGCCCAGCAGGTGCCGGGGCACGCTCGAACCGCTCGCGGAGAACACCCGTGACAGATGCCGCTCGCTGATGCCCACGCCACGGGCGATGCTCCGCGCGGACAGGCCGGACTCCCCCAGATGCCGGTCGATGTACACCTTGGCGACCGCCAGGTGGACCGAGGCGAGCCCGGGCAGGCGGCCGGTCACGACGCTGCCGAGCAGTTCGAGCATGGTGTCCTCGTCGAGGGCGCCGCCGCCCTCGGGGCGCACGGCCTGGCCGGCCAGCCGCGCGAACGTCTTCGCCTGGACGGAACCGTCGTTCATGTCGAGGACGAGGGGGCGGTCCAGCGTCGCCGGTCCCCCGATGTCCTGCCACACCGAACGGGGGATCTTGACCGCCAGCTCCTCCAGGCCCCTGGAGAATCCCCGGACGAAGGGGCGGTCGGCGTCACAGACGATCAGTTGTCCCGCGCGGAGCAGTTGAACCCCGTCGTCGTGGTAGAAGAACGCCTCGTCCGCGAGGTTCAGATAGCAGGCCACCGCCTCGGACGGCATGCGCCGGATCACCGCCGAAGGGCGCTCCACGATATGCGGGCTCCCGACGACCCGTGCGACATGGATCCGGGGCAGCTGGAGATTGATCTCCGTGGCGTCCAGCGGCACCTCCCCCAGGGAGCGGCACCGCAGACCGATGAGCGCTGCCGCGTTGTGCCTCTCCCACAGAGCGACACGCTCGGCCTCGGGAAGGTTCAGGGTGCTGAAACTCACCGGTTCTGCCATGGTCCCGGCCCTCATGTCCTCGGAAGACTGATTCTGGCGCCCGGTCCACGGCACGCGCTCCTGACGGACTCCTCACCACCGGCGGCGGGGACGGCGCCCTGGAGCGACCTGTCGGCGGCACGACCGCATCGCTATTTCACACTTCAACCATATTGGCGGGCGGCTGCCCGGACAAGCCGCGCAAGCCCATGATCCGATCCACCCCCGGCGAGTCCGCGAGCCCCGCGTCACGGCTGCCGTGCACCCTGCCCCCGCCCCCACTCCCGGCTCAGGCGGGAGTGGGGCTCCGCGACCACCCGACGACACAGGACGGGCCGTGACGCGCTACGCGTCAGACGTTCTTGATCGCCGAGATGTCGAAGTGCAGCTTGATCTTGTCCGAGACCAGCACGCCTCCGGTCTCCAGGGCGGCGTTCCAGGTCAGGCCCCACTCGGAGCGCAGGATCTCGGCCTTGCCCTCGAATCCGACGCGCTCGTTGCCGAACGGGTCCTTCGCGGCGCCGCTGAACTCCAGGTCGATGGCCAGCGGCTTGGTCACGCCGAGGATCGTCAGGTCGCCGGTGATCCTGAAGCCGTCCCCGCCCAGCGCCTGCGCCCGGGTGGAGCGGAAGGTCATCACGGGGAACTCGTCGGCCTTGAAGAAGTCTGCGCTCTTGAGGTGGCCGTCGCGGTCCGCGGAGCCCGTGTCGATGCTGTCCATCTTGACGTCGATGGACGCCGTCGAGGCGGCAGGGTCGCGGCCGTCCAGCTGCAGGCTGCCGGTGAAGTCGTTGAACTTGCCCTTGACGTTGGTGACCATGGCGTGCCGGGCGACGAAGCCGAGCGTGGAGTGCGCCGGGTCGATGGTGTACTCACCCGTCACGGCGGCGAGGCGGGGGTCCACGGCGGCGGTCGCCTGCGACGCGGTGGCGGTCTGGACGGCGCTGTTCTTACGTCCGAAGAGGCCCATGATCTGTCTGCTCCCAAAGGGGTCACCCGGGCCGCACGGCCCAGTTCGTTTAACGTTCAACCACGCTAACACCATCGGGCGCCGACCCATTCCTGCGACGGCTGACACCTCCCGTCCGCCGGCAAAGGGGCGGGAATAACCGGAGGCGCCATGTTGTATAACTTTCAACTACAAGCCGAAAACAGCCCCCGGCCGCACGAACAGCAAGGACATCCCCATGGCCTCTCTCCTCGACATCCGACGTGCCGACGAGCGCTTCCACACGCGTGCCGGCTGGCTCGACTCCCGGCACTCCTTCTCGTTCTCCCGCCACTGGGATCCCAAGAACACCCACTTCGGACTGCTGCTGGTCTCCAACGACGACGTCGTCGCGCCGGGCACCGGCTTCGACACCCACCCCCACCGGGACATGGAGATCATCACCTGGGTCCTCGACGGCGGCCTCGTCCACCAGGACTCCGAGGGCCACAACGGGGTGATCTACCCCGGCCTCGCCCAGCGGATGAGCGCCGGTACCGGCATCCTCCACAGTGAGAAGAACGACTCCTGGACCCTCACCGGGGAGCCGGCCCACCAGGACCCCGTCCACTTCATCCAGATGTGGGTCATCCCCGACGAGGCCGGCATCAAGCCCGGATACGAGCAGCTCGACGTCAACGACGAGCTCGCCCGCGGTGACTGGACCACCCTCGCCTCCGGCATGTCGCAGCACGCCCAGCAGCGGGCGATCGGCATCCGCCAGAAGCACGCCGCTCTTCACGTCGCCCGTATCCGCCCCGCCGAGACCCTCCGGATCGTCACCGCTCCCTTCGTCCACCTCTTCGTGGCCCGCGGCAGCGCCGAACTGGAGGGCGCTGGCGCACTGGCCACCGGCGACACGGTCCGGATCAACGGCGCGGAGGGCCAGCGCATCACCGCGGGCCCCGACGGCGCCGAGGTCCTGATGTGGGAGATGAACGCCGCCCTCCCCACCAGCTGACGCATCGACACGCGCGCCGGTCCGCACAGCCGCCCTGCCGGACGGCCGCACACCACACGGGCATGCGCAGGCGCGGGCCGGCCCTCGTCGGCCTGCGCCGGATTCACTCGTAGTCGAACTTCAGGCCGATGCCGAGCGTGCTCTGCTGCGGGAGGAGCCCGGTGCCTACGATGTCCAGCACCGGCGGTACGAGCAGTTCGGCCAGCCGGGCCGTTTCGCCGGGTGTGAGCGCGTCCCAAGGTGCGGCCGCGAGCTCGTCGGTGAGCTTCTCGACCGCGGTACGGACCCGCAGCCCCTCTACGGTGGCCCGGCCGTCGGCCTGCACCAGGCCGCGGACGTTGAGACGTTCGCGGGCGGCGCCCCACTCCTCGTCGGTCCACTGCCTGCTGCCGAACACTTCCTGCGGCGCGGCGCCGACGGCCGCGTGCGAGACCAGGGACTCGGCGGGGCCGAGGCCGTGGGCCTGGAGGGCGGCGATGTGGCCGTCGCCGCGGTGCTCGCGCAGGAGGGTGGCGGCCTGCCAGAGCACCATGTGCGGCTCGTCGGGCCAGGGCAGCGCGGAGTTGGCGGCGGCCAGGGCGCGGCCCGCGGTGTCCGCGGCCTCGGCGGTGCGGCGGGCCAGGTCCGCGGCCTCGCGCAGCTCCGGCGAGCCGATCCGGTCGCCGAGGATCCTGCGCAGGGCGCGGTCCACTCCCGCACTGCGGGCCGCCAGGACCCGCTCGGGCGCTGCGGTGCGCCAGGCCTCCGCGGCGTAGCGCTGCACCATCTGCGGCCTGAAGCTGTAGAAGAGAGCGTTGACCAGCCGGGGGCCGGCCGGGCCGAGCGGCGCGGCGCGGAAGGCGAAGTAGCTCGGCCAGCGCTCGTCGGTGGCGTAGCCGAGAGCCGCGGCCTCCTCGAAGGCCTCCGGAGCGTAGTAGAGCGTGGCGTGCACCGGCTCCAGTAACTGCCACATCTGCCGGACCGTGCTCAGGCTGTGCTGCATGTCGCTTCCTTCGCGGTCGCTGTCGCGCATCCAACAGGAACTTGACGCTGCCTAGATTGCTCCGCTCCAGCCATCTTGTCAATGACTACTTGTCAGTGACTAGATATGGGCTAGCCTGGAGCGCATGGCCGCAACACGCACCTATCACCACGGAGATCTGCGCCGAGCCATCCTCTCCGCCACGCTCGAGGTCATCGCGAGCGACGGCGTCGGCGCGATCAGCCTCCGCGACCTCGCCCGCCGCGCCGAGGTCTCGCACGCCGCCCCCGCCCACCATTTCAAGGACAGGGCCGGGCTGCTGACCGCGATCGCCACGGAGGGTTTCGAGCTACTGGCCGCCGCCCTGGCCACGGTGCCGGCCGGCACCCCGCACCGGCTGCGCGAAATGGGCGTGCGATACGTGGAGTTCGCCCTCGGTCATCCGGCCCACTTCACGGTGATGTTCCAGCCCCAGTTGCTCCACGGCGACGACGCGGAGCTCACCGCCGCCAAGGAACGCGCCTCCCGCGCACTGCGCTCAGGTGTCGAGGACCTCCCGGCCGCCAGGCGCGGCCCCGATGTCCAGCGCGCCGCACTGGCCGCCTGGTCGCTGGCCCACGGCTTCGCCACGCTGCGACTCAACGGCAGCCTCCCGCAACTGGACGACGACCCCGCCGAGACCTTTCGCGCACTCGTCGGCGACCACCGCGTCACGGACCTGCCGTAGCCGAGCGCCCCCTTCAGGGGCCGACGCCCACGCCCACCCGGGCGGTGTTCTTGACCCTCACACCGTGTCAGGCAGTCAACTCGGAGACATCATGTTCACCATCGGAGACTTCGCCCGGCACGGCCGCGTCTCGGTCCGGATGCTGCGTCATTACGACGCGACCGGCCTGCTGCGCCCGGCCCACGTCGACCCCGCCACCGGCTACCGCCACTACACGGCCGCCCAACTGGCCCGGCTCAACCGCGTCATCGCGCTCAAGGACCTCGGTTTCACCCTCCAGCAGGTACTGGTGATCCTCGACGAGAAGGTGAGCACCGAGGAACTGCGCGCGATGCTCCGGCTGCGGCGCGCCGAGCTGGAGGCTGCGATGACCGCTGCGGCGGCCCGGCTGGCCCAGGTCGAGGCGAGGCTCCGCTCGATCGAGAGCGAGGGGCAGATGCCCAGCAACGATGTCGTACTGAAGAGCCTGCCGAGCGTGCGGCTGGCCGAACTGACCGCAGTCGCACCGGACTTCGACACCATCGGTCCGGTCATCCAGCCGCTCTACGACGAGCTGTTCCGGCGTCTGGGGTCGGCGGGCATCACCCCCTCCGGGCCGGGGGTCGCCCACTACGAGGACGCGCCGGACGGCGGCATCCTCATCCACGCGGGCGTCGAGGTCTCCGCGCCCCTCGGCGAGGACGACGGGCTGCGGATCGTGGACCTGCCCCCCGTCGAACAGGCGGCGACGATCACGCACCGCGGCTCGATGGAGACCGTCCTGCCCACCGTCCAGACTCTCGGCCGCTGGATCGACGCCAACGGCTACCGCTCGGCCGGCTACCCGCGAGAGATCAACCTGGAATGCCCCGACAACCACGACGAGTGGGTCACCGAACTCCAGGAACCGGTGCACAGGACCTGACCGGAGAAGGCCCGACCGGGCCTGCGTACGGGCTGGATGCGCCGCACCGCCACTCGATCAAACGGCAGTTGCGCGGTCGCACTGTCACAGCCCGCGGCACGCACAGGAAAGTGATCAACTCCGGCACCTCGGGCATAACTTGGCGCCAAGAGCTGGCAAATTTTCAGTCACTATTCAGAAACCCCAGGTCATAACACCAGCAAGCAGCCCTGCCGGGAACGCCGAAAAGCCTGTCCACTGAGGCTCCAACGAAATGATCATGACTTGCCAGACCTGGGGGTACCCGACGGTGAGATCCACCCTGCGCGGCAGAGTGCTGAACGCGACGCTGACTGCCGCGCTCAGCGCTCTGTCCCTGTCCGGCACGGCGGCGGCCGCCCATGCCGATGCCGCGCCTGCGACCTCGTCATCACGGCAGCCGCTCGGCAAGCCGCAGACCTCGACCAAGGCCCAGGCCGGGCCGCCCGGTGCCCCGGCCATCACCGACGCCTCCGGGTACGACTGCGGTGACGACGCGAGCCCGACCTCCTACCAGGTCGGCATCCCGGCCACCTTCACCCTGGTACCCGCCGCCTCCGGCGGCACGACCGCCGGCTACCTCTACCAACTCGACGGCGCGGCACCGATCTCCCTGGCCGCCACCGGATCCGGCACCACCATCAGCGTCACCCCCGCCAGGGGCGCGAGCTTGCTGGATGTCACCGCAGTCGCGGCCGACGGCAGCATCGGCGACACCACACGCTGCGTCTTCAGCGCCGACCTCACCGCCCCCACCGACCCTGCGGCCACCACTCCCGCCCGCGACGGCGACCTGACCGGCGACGGCATCCCCGACCTGGCCGTAGTGGGCGGCCAGGCGGGTCTGCCCAGCGGGCTGTGGCTGGCTCGCGGCACGGCCGACGGGCAACTCGACACCCACGCCAGCGATATCGGCGCGCAGGGCACCGGCGTCGACTCCGCGGGCTCACCTGCGAACTGGGACGGCATCCAGATCATCACCGGACACTTCAACACGGGCGCGGGCTTCAACGACGTCCTGGCCTACAACCCGGCCACCGGCAGTGGCGCGGTGCTGTACGGCAGCGGCGACGGCTCGCCCCTCCTGCCCACCAGCGGCCACGAGGTCAACGTGTCGTCCACGGTCTTCACCGACTACTCCGGGAACAAGGCGACCAGCATCGCCAGCGGCGGCGACCTGTACCACACCCTCAACGGTGAACCCTCCACCGGCCGTCCCGACCTGCTCCTGATCGTGGGCGGACAGCTGTGGGACGAGCCCGGCTACCCCATCCCCGGCGTCTTCGACCCCGTCGACGCCGCGCTGCCGCTGGGCGGCACCAACCCCACCGGCACCGGAGACTGGACCGGCTGGAGCATCACCTCCAGCCTCATCGACGGGATGCCCGCGCTGTTCGCCCGCAACACCACCACGGGCGCGCTGTACTACTACACCCCGCAACAGCTCCAGGACCTCGCCTACGGCAACCCTGTCTCCCCCCTTCGGATCGCGGACAGCGGATACGACTTTGCGGCCCTTCCGGTCCTGCAGGCCGCCGACCTCGACGGCGACGGCACGCCGGACCTGCGCAGCGTCTCCTCCGACGGGTCGAGCACTGCGCGGATCTTCGACGCGGCCACCGGAACCCTCACCCCGCAGACACCGCAGACCCTGATCACCTCCTAGCCACGCCTGACCGCTCGGAGACGTCGGCGAGGCCCCGGC
>NZ_JBEOWS010000188.1:0-18968 GCF_040296125.1 Streptomyces sp. NPDC002265
TGGGCGTCGCCCAGTGGCACGCCGGCGACCGGGCACAGGCGGTGCGCAGCTGGGAGCGGGCCCTGGAACTCGCGCCCTCGCTCTGGCCGTCGCTGCGCTGCCTGGCCGTCGCGGACCAGGAGAGCGGCAACCACGAACGGGCTGCCGACCGGTACGCGGAGGCCTTCGACGACCTGTGCCGGGAGCGGCGCGACAGCGGCGAGTCCTGGACGGCGGCCATGGCCGCGCTCGGCCGGGAGGCGGTCGGCGCACTGCTCGCCGTCCGGCGGCCGGCCGGGGCGCGGGCCGTGTGGGAGCGACTGCTGTCCGAGACCCGCGAGCGCGGCAGGTTCCGGCTGCTGGAGGCCGAGATCCTGTGCGCGGAGGGACGCCGCGAGGAGGCGCGGGCGGTCTTCGACGCGGGTTTCGAGGTCGCCGACCTGCGGGAGGGCGACGAGACACTGGGCCGGGTGTGGGCCAGGGTGAGTGACGCGCCGCTCCCGGCGCGCTACGACTTCCGGATGCGGCCGTCCGCACCCTGAGCGGCCGTCGGCCGTCCGTACCCCGAGCGGTCGTCGCTCCCCCTGACCGGCGGGGGCTCGCGTCGGCCGCGCGGGGGTTTGGGCGTGGCGCACACGGCCACACGGGTATGAGGTCGTCGAGCCTCTTCGTCGGGCCGGGACCGTGCGGACGGTCCTGGCCCGCCGGAGGCGGACCGAGCCCAGAAGGAGGCACCATGGCCGGACCGCGGTACGTGTACGCCGTCTGCCGTCCCTTTCGCGCGGCCCTCCAGGCCCAGCTCACCGGGGTGGCGGGCGCGCCCGTAGGCCTGCTCGGCCATCACGGCCTGGTCGCCGTCGTCTCCACGGTGCCCGAGCGGGACTTCGCCGAGGAGCCACTGCACGCGCATTGGGCGGACCCGCAGTGGCGGGCCGCCGTCGCGCGCGCCCATCGGGGTGTGGTCGACGCGCTCACCGCCGTCACCACACCGCTGCCGCTGCGCGCCGCGACCGTCTGCCCGGACGACAGCGCCCTGCGGCTGATGCTGGAGACACACGGCGCCGAGTTCACGCGCGCCCTCGACCGGCTCGAAGGACGGGTCGAGTGGAGCGTCAACGTGTACAGCGAGAAGCAGTCGACCGCCCTGTCCGAGGAAGCCGAGACTTTTGTGACCCGGCTGCACGGTTTGCTTTCCCGGTACGCCGACGAGTCGTGTTTCCGCGACCCGGAGGACTCCATGTTCTTCGGTGCGGCAGGGCACGCCGGACACGCCCTACTGAATGCGTCCTATCTGGTGGCGCGGACGGATTCCGAGCAATTCGTGGAACTGGTGGACCGGCTGAAGGCCGACGCACCCGGACTCCAGGTCGAACTGACCGGCCCCTGGGCGGCCTATTCCTTCACCGGGGAGAATGACGAGAAGACGGAGAACCCGGAGTCCGCCGGGACGGCGGAGTTCGCGGGGACGCAGCGGGCGAAGCGGACATGGGTCTCGTAGGCCCCCAGGTCCCGTAGGCCGGCGGGCCTCGTGGATCCGGACCGCGGCCCGGGGCCCTGTGCAGGGCCCCGGGCCGTTCGGTCCACCGTCTCGCCCGTGTCACCGGATGCGAGAGCGGAATTCTCCGGCATCTCCGATTCCGTTTCGCGGGCTCCTCACCGTCGGCGAGGCATTCACCACCTGTACCACCGGCCCCGGCCACCGGCCGCGCTCGTGCCGCGGAACAGGAATCCGAGAAGCCAGACCACGAGCACCGCCACGGCGACCCACCAGAGCAGCTTCACCGCGAACCCGGCGCCGAAGAGAAGAAGTACCAGCAGCAGGACGAGAAGAATGGGAACCATAATGTGAACCTCCTTCTCGCCGTGTTTCCCGGAAATCGGGATTCAGGCATCCTTGCGGCAGAGAATTTCTCCGTGCAGCACGCTGAACCAGCCGTCCGCCTGCTCCCCCCACTCCCGCCAGGCGTCCGAGACGGCCCGCAGCTGCCCGGCGGACGCGTGCCCGCCCTCGGTGGCCCGCTGCGCGTACGCCGAGGCGACGGTCCGGTCCGCCCACAGACCGCTCCACCACGCACGCTCCTCGGGCGTGGCGAAGGTCCAGGTGCTGGACGTGGCCGTGATCTGCGTGATCCCCGCCGCCAGCGCCCATGACTTCAGCCGGCGTCCGGCGTCCGGCTCCCCGCCGTTGGCGCGGGCCACCCGCAGGTAGAGGTCCTGCCAGTCGTCCATCCCCGCGGACCGCGGGTACCAGGTCATCGCCGAGTAGTCCGAGTCGCGGACCGCGATGAACCCGCCCGGCTTCGTCACCCGCCGCATCTCGCGCAGCGCCTGCACCGGATCGCCGACGTGCTGGAGCACCTGGTGGGCGTGGACCACGCAGAACGTGTCGTCCGGGTAGTCCAGGGCGTGCACGTCGGCCACGGCGAAGTCGGTGTTGGCCAGGCCCCGCCCGGCGGCAGTGGCCCGAGCCTGCTCCAGGATCTCCGGAGCGTGGTCGACCCCGGTGACGTGCCCGTCCGGGACCAGTTCCGCCAGGTCGGCGGTGATGGTCCCGGGCCCGCAGCCGATGTCCAGGATCTTCATATGGGGCTTCAGCGAGCCGAGCAGGTACGCGGCCGAGTTGGCGGCGGTGCGCCAGGTGTGCGAGCGCAGTACGGACTCGTGGTGTCCGTGCGTGTAGACGGCGGTCTCCCGTGCTTCCGGCATGGCTGTGCCCTTCTTCGTCGGCTCCGCGTACCCGCCCCGCCGGGGTTCTCGGCCCGGCGGGGCGATGTCTGTCACCGTACGCGCATGATCCGAATGGTGAGAACGGCGTTTTGGTATGTGGACTGACGGTTCGTCAGGGGCAATGTGCTCAGGCGCGCTTCGGCGCCAGGGCCCGTACGGCGAAGGCCGCCCCCGCGCCCAGCGTCGCGCCCACCAGCACATCGCTCGGGAAGTGCACGCCGGTGTACACCCGGGACATGGCCACCGAGAACGCCACGGGTGCCACCACCACCCCCCACCCCGGCGACTCCAGGGCGACCCCGGTCGCGAACGCCGCCGCGGAGGCGGCGTGCCCCGACGGGAACGACGTGGTGATCGGCTGCCGCTTCAGCTGCCGGACCTGCGGTACGGGGTCCAGCACCGGTCGCGGTCGGCGCACCGACTGCTTGCCCAGGGTGTTGATCGTCAGCGAGGCCAGGCTGAGGGAGGCAAGCCCCAGAGCGGCCGCCCGGCGCCCCCGCGGCGTACGGCTCGCGGCCATGACGGCGGCCGTGGCGAACCACAGCACGCCGTGGTTGGCGCTCCGGCTCAGCCGCGGCAGCACCGGCTCGGCGCCGGGCCAGTGGCGCTCGGCGGCGAACTCGAACAGGCGCCCGTCGAGGGCGAGCAGCCGGTCGCGCAGGGCGTGGTGCCCCGGCCGCAGGACGGTGAGGTCGACATCTGGGCTCATGCAGGGATGAGTACCCTGAAGTGGCCGTTTCCTGCGCCGGACCGAACCCGCCGTCGAAGGGCCACCGCATGCGTCTGCTCCTCGTCCGCCACGCCGAGACCCCCGCGAACGTCGACTTCCTGCTGGACACCACGGTCCCCGGGCCGGGGCTGACCGCGCTCGGCGAGCAGCAGGCCGCGCGGCTGCCCGCGGCCCTCGCCGACGAGGACATCGAGGCCGTCTACGCCTCCACCCTGCTCCGCGCGCAGCTCACCGCCGCTCCGCTGGCCGCCGCCCGGGGCATTCGGGTGACCGTGCGCGACGGCATCAGGGAGGTCTCCGCGGGCGATCTGGAGCGGCTGCCAGGCGAATCGGAAGAGGGCCTGCGCTACATGCGGACCGTCTTCGCCTGGGCGGCCGGCGACACCTGGCTGCGGATGCCGGGCGGCGAGAGCGGCGCCGAGGTCCTCGCCCGCTACGACGCCGTGGTCGCGGAGGCGGCGGACCGCGACGCCGGGACGGTCGCCCTGGTCAGCCACGGCGCGGCGATCCGCCTGTGGACGGCAGCCCGCGCGGACAACGTCGATGTGCCCTTCGCCACCGCCCATCGCCTGGCGAACACCGGCGTGGTGATCCTGGAGGGCAGCCCGGCGGACGGCTGGAAGGCCCTCACCTGGGCCGGTGCGACGGTCGCCCCGGCGGGCGAGAGCGGCCCGACGGGCCGGGCGCTGGAGGAGACGGGCTGAGCGCTCCCGCCCGCGGGACCGGACCGGCATTCGGATATGCATTTGGCCGGTCGGGCGGGAGACCGCAGAATGCCTCTCCATGGGACATCTGGAAGCCGCACACCTCGAGTACCACCTCCCCGACGGGAGGACGCTGCTCGGCGATGTGTCGTTCCGGGTGGGCGAGGGGGCCGTCGTGGCCCTCGTCGGGCCCAACGGCGCGGGCAAGACGACCCTGCTCCGACTCATCTCCGGAGAGCTGAAGCCGCACGGCGGCACCGTCACCGTCAGCGGCGGCCTGGGCGTGATGCGCCAGTTCGTGGGCTCCGTACGGGACGAGACGACCGTACGGGACCTCCTCGTGTCGGTCGCCCCGGCCGGTATCCGCGAGGCCGCGCAGGCCGTCGACCGGGCCGAGCACGCCATGATGACCGTCGACGACGAGGCCGCCCAGCTCCAGTACGCGCAGGCGCTCTCGGACTGGGCCGAGGTGCGCGGGTACGAGTCGGAGACCATGTGGGACATGTGCACCACGGCCGCGCTGGGCGTGCCGTACGAGAAGGCGCAGTGGCGGCTGGTACGGACGCTCTCCGGCGGTGAGCAGAAGCGGCTGGTGCTGGAGGCGCTGCTGCGCGGCACCGAGGAGGTGCTCCTCCTCGACGAGCCGGACAACTATCTCGACGTGCCCGGCAAGCGCTGGCTGGAGGAGCGGCTGAAGGAGACCCGTAAGACCGTGCTGTTCGTCTCGCACGACCGGGAACTCCTCTCCCGCGCCGCCGAGAAGATCGTGTCCGTCGAGCCCGGACCCGCCGGTGCCGACGCCTGGGTGCACGGCGGCGGTTTCGCCACCTACCACGAGGCCCGCCGCGAACGCTTCGCCCGCTTCGAGGAACTGCGCAGACGCTGGGACGAGAAGCACGCCCAGCTGAAGAAGCTGGTGCTGAGCCTGCGTCAGGCGGCCTCCATCAGCCATGAGCTGGCCTCCCGCTACCAGGCCGCCCAGACCCGGCTGCGCAAGTTCGAGGAGGCCGGGCCGCCGCCCGAGCCGCCGCGCGAGCAGGACATCACCATGCGGCTCAAGGGCGGACGCACCGGCGTACGGGCCGTCACCTGCGAGGCGCTCGAACTGACCGGCCTGATGAAGCCCTTCGACCTGGAGGTCTTCTACGGCGAACGGGTCGCCGTCCTCGGCTCCAACGGCTCCGGCAAGTCGCACTTCCTGCGGCTCCTGGCCGGCGAGGACGTGGTGCACACCGGGACCTGGAGGCTCGGCGCGCGGGTCGTGCCCGGGCACTTCGCCCAGACCCACGCCCACCCCGAGCTCCAGGGCCGCACCCTGCTCGACATCCTGTGGAAGGAGCACGCCCAGGACCGCGGTGCCGCCATGTCCCGGCTGCGCCGTTACGAGCTGACGCAGCAGGCCGAACAGTGCTTCGAGCGGCTCTCCGGCGGCCAGCAGGCCCGCTTCCAGATCCTGCTGCTGGAGCTGGCCGGTGTCACGGCCCTGCTCCTGGACGAGCCCACCGACAACCTCGACCTGGAGTCCGCCGAGGCACTCCAGGAAGGCCTCGAGGCCTTCGAGGGCACCGTCCTGTCGGTCACGCACGACCGCTGGTTCGCCCGCTCCTTCGACCGCTACCTCGTCTTCGGCAGCGACGGCCGGGTACGGGAGACCCCCGAGCCGGTCTGGGACGAGCGCAGGGTGGAACGGGCCCGGTAGGGCCTGTCCGACGGTTCCCGGGGCCCCGGCGCCCGCGCGGTGACGCGGTCGGAGGCCCGGGGGCCGGAATGTTCGTACAGTGGATGCAGAGACGCCAGTGCCGCCTCGGCCGGGCTTCGCCGCGGGCGATCCCGGCTGACGCGGCGCGTTCCATGGCTCCCTCCCGGATCCCGCCCGATGGATCGCCCACGGGACCGGACCGCAGGGACGGACACGACGAGCGGGGTACCACCATGAGCGGAGTCGACCCGGCGCGACTGGACGACCAGCAGCTGATGAAGGAACTGGAGAACATCCACCGCACGCGCCACGACACCCTGCTGTACGGCTCCAACGACGCGCTGCGCACCCACAATCACCGCATGGCCCAGCTGGAGGGCGAGTACCTTCGGCGCAACCCCCGCCGCTTCGTCTCCCCGTCCCGCACCCGGGACGGCGCGCGGGTGCGGGCCGCCGCCGCGTCGGCGGGCCGGACACCGGTGGGCAAGTGGGGCCCCGGGGCGGGACACGGCGGGGTCTGACGGCGGCGTTTCCCCGTTACCTGTTCGCGGGGGCGGGGCGGGGTGGGGCGGGGCCGTGGCGGCGACGGCTCGTTCACCCGGTCGGCGGCGGGCTGTCCCGCGAATGGTGTCCGGCCGCGCGCGGCCCCGTGCGGGGCGGGCTGTGATGGCTGTGGGGCACGACCGGAGTGTCCCGACAGCCGTCAGGCCTAAGGAGCCCTTCCCATGTGCCGCACCGCCCGTCTCCTGTCCGCCGTCGCCGTGGCCGGTGCCGCCTTAACGGTATCCGCGCCGGCCGCGTCCGCGGACCCGGCCGCGCAGGTCAGCCCCGGCGCATCCGTTCCCGGGGACAGCGTCGTCGTCTCGGTCGGCTGCGGTGCCCTGGGCGGATCCCCGCCCGCGACCATCGACGCCATGTCACCGGCCTTCGACGAGGGCACCGTCAGGCTGAGCCGGGTCGCTGCGGCCCACGGCCGGACGTCGGCCGCCGCCACCTACCGGGGTATCGCCCACATCGCGGCCGCCACGGACCTGCCTGCGGCGCCGGGCAGCGCCGCCGGGCACGCCATGTGGACCGTCGCCGGCAGGTGCCCGGCAGCGGCGGGCGGACGGGGCAAGGTGTGGAGCGCGCAGTTCACCGTGAGCGGGGGCGCCCGTGGCGGAGCTGTCGCCGGGGCCGGTGGCAGCCCCGCCGCCGGTGTCACCGGGCGGGGCGGCAGCCTCGGCACCCCCGGCGTCGCGGGGCGGGGCGGCAGCCTCGGCACGGCCGGTGTTGCCGGGAGGGGCGGCGGCCCGGGCACCACCGGTGTCGCCGGGCGGGACCCTGCCGGGGACGCCGGACGCGAGGCCGGCCCCGGTACGGGTACGAGCCCGGGTACGGGTACCAGCCCCGGTACGGGTACCAGTCCCGGTGCCAGCCCCGGTATCGGCTCCGGTGCCGATACCGGTATCGGCTCAGGTACCAGCCCTGGTGCCGGCCCCGGTGTCGGTCCTGGTAGGGGACTCGTCGGCGGGGAAGCCGGACGTGACACCGGTACCGGTACCCGACCGGATGCGGGCGCCGGCGCCGGACTTGGCACCGGTCCCGGTACCGGACCGGATGCGGGCATCGGCGCCGGACGTGGCAGCCTTGTCGGCCCGGACACGGGAGCCGGCGCCGGACTGGGTCTCGGTACCCGACCGGACACGGGCACCGGTGCCGGTACCGCCACCGGACCGGACACGGGTACCGGTGCCGCCATCAGACCGGACACGAACGCGGGCGTCACTCCGGACACGGGCGCCGTTCCGGACACCGGCGTGATTCCGGACGCGGGCGTCACCCCGGACGCGGACGTCACCCCGGACAAGGGTGTCAGTCCGGACACGGGCGCCGAATCGAAGACGGGCGCCGGATCGGACACGGGCACCGACGCCGGACGGGAGAGCGGCGCCGACGACGGTGGGAACACCGGCGGGGGCGGCGGCCGGGACAGCGGGGACGACAGCGGCCGGGACAGCGCCGGCGACAGCGGCCGGGACGCGGGACAGGACGGCGGCAGCGACACCGGCCGGGACGGCGACCAGGCGTGCGGCGGGCCGCGTACCGACGAGAACGGGGGCGGGAACGCGCGCGGAGACGCGGACAAGGGCACGGACAAGGGCACGGGGCGGGGACCGGACAAGGGCACGGGCCGGGGACCGGACAAGGGCACGGGCGGGGCACCGGACTCGAGGTCGGATCGGGGCGCGGATTCCGGCACATACCCGAAGGTGCTGACACACACCGCCGCACGCACCGCCATGCGTACCGAATCCTGCGCGAAGGACGCGCTGCCGCAAGGTGTGGAGGCCGGGGAGGGCGGCGCGTTCACCGGGTCCGTCCCCGCGGTCGTCACCGGCGGCCTGCTGATCGTGGGCGCGCTCGGCGCCGCCGCGCACCGGCTGTGGCGCCGTGAACCCGGCTGGAAGGACTGAGCCGCCCCACGGTGTCACGGGCCGCGGCGACAGGAGCGCTCATGGTGACGCGACGGGCGGGGTACCCGTTGTTCTTGGGAGGCTGGTGAGTACAGGGCGGCACAGCGGTGGAACAGGGCACCAGGACTGCGCGGAGGTAGGCATGGGGCGCACGGACCGCGAGGGACACGGCCCCGTCCGCTACGGGCCGCCCCTGCCCGACGACGGGCTGCCGCTGCTCCCGGAACTGTCCGAGGTGCTGGCCGCCGCCGCGGGCCGGGCGCAGGCCGAACCGGTCGGCGGCGGTACCACTCTGCGGGACGCGGTCTGCGGCTACTGGGCCCGGCGCGGTCTGACCGCCGCCCCCGGCCGGGTGACCGCGGCGCCCGGCGCCCCGGCACTCCTGGTCGCGCTGACCGCCGCTCTCGGCGGCGACGTCCTGGTGCCGCGCCCCTGCGCCGCCTGGTGGAGCCCGTACGCACGACTGCTGGGCAGACCCGTCTTCCATGTGGCGACCCCGGCCGAATGCGGCGGCGTACCGGATCCGTACGCCTTGCTGGAGACCGTCCGCAGAGTCCGCGCGGAAGGCGGCGACCCGCGGCTGCTGGTGCTGTCCGTCGCCGACGACCCGACCGCCACCGTCGCCCCGCCCGAGGCGCTGCACGAGGCCGTCGAGGCTGCCGCGGGCGCGGGCCTGCACCTGGTCAGCGACGAGACCTGGCGCGACACCGTGCACGACCCGCACGGCACGGTGCTGTTCAGCCCCGCCGAGATGCTGCCGGACCGGGTCACGGTGGTCGGTGACCTGGCCGGGGCGCTGCTGCCGCCCGGCTGGCCGGCCGCCGTGGCCCGCTTCGCCGAAGGTCCTGAGGGGGCCGGCCTGCACGCGCGCGTGCTCGACGTGCTGACCGCGCTGGACGCCCGCGTCGCGGCGCCGGTCGCGGCGGCCGCCGAGTACGCCCTGGCCGAGCCCGGGCCGGTCACCGCGCGCGTGGCCGCCGCCGTACGGACACACGCGCACCTGGCCGCCGCCGTGCACGGCGCGGTGGTCTCCGCGGGCGCGCTCGCCCGGCCGCCGCGGGCGGGCCGGCACCTCTACGCCGACCTCGGCCCGCTGCGGACCGGGCTGGCCCCGCACGGCGTGGGCGACGCGCAGGACCTGGAGGACCACCTCTCCGCACGGCTCGGGATGCCCGCGCCCGGCGGTCACCGCTTCGGTGACGACCTCGGCGCCCTGCGCGTCCGCCTGTCCACCGCGCCGCTGCTCGGCGGTACGGAGCAGGAGCGCGCCCGCTGCCTCGGGTCACCCGCACCGTGGGAACTGCCACACGTGCAACGCGCGTTGACCACCCTGAGGTCGGTCTTCGACGATCTCCGCGACGACGCTCAGCGACGGGAGCCTCCTCGATGACGCAGCAGTCCGAGTCGACCACCACACCGAGCACGACCACCTCTTTGAGCACATCCACTTCTCCGGACACGCCCACCTCTTCGAGTACGACCACTCCTTCGAGTACGACCACCTCTTTGAGCACGCCCACCTCTGTGAACTCGAATGCGACCGCGCGGGAATCCGGACCCGCGGCCCGTACGCCCCCGCTCGCGCCCCCGGGCCCGCCGCTCGCCGCCCCCCGGCCGCTGGGGGAGCGGCGGCAGTGGCCGCGTACCTTCCACGACCGACTGACCGCCCCGCTGCCCGGCCTCAAGGCCCTCGCCCGCTTCGCCCGCGAGGGCTCCGTCCGCCCCGGCAAGGCGGGCCTGGCGGACATCCCCCTGCTGCCCTGCGAACCCGGCCCGCTGCCCCGCGTGGACACCCGCACCGTCGCCGTCACCTGGGCGGGGCACGCCAGTTGGGTGCTGCGCGTCGGCGGGCTGACGGTCCTGACCGACCCGGTCTGGTCCCGTCGCATCCTCGGCACCCCGGCCCGCATCACCCCCGTCGGCGTCGCCTGGGACGCCCTGCCGCGGGTCGACGCCGTCGTCATCAGCCACAACCACTACGACCACCTGGACGCCCCGACGCTGCGCAGACTCCCGCGCGACACCCCGGTGTTCGTGCCCGCGGGGCTCGCCGGCTGGTTCCGGCGCCGCCGGTTCACCACCGTCACCGAGCTCGACTGGTGGGAGGCGGCCGAACTGGGCGGCGTCCGCTTCGACTTCGTGCCCGCCCACCACTGGTCCAAGCGCAGCCTCACCGACACCTGCCGCAGTCTGTGGGGCGGCTGGGTGCTCACCGACCCGGACGGACAGCGGGTCCACTTCGCGGGCGACACCGGCTACGGCCACTGGTTCGCCCACATCGGGCGGCGCTACCCGGGCATCGACCTCGCCCTGCTCCCCATCGGCGCGTACGACCCCCGCTGGTGGCTGAGCGACGTCCACTGCGATCCGGAGGAGGCGGTCCGGGCCGCCCAGGACCTCGGCGCGCGCCGTCTCGCCCCCATGCACTGGGCCACGTTCGTGCTGTCGGCGGAACCGGTGCTCGAACCGCTCGTCCGGGTGCGTGCCGCCTGGGACAAGGCGGGCCTGGCCCGCGACGACCTGTGGGACCTGCCCGTCGGAGGCTCCCGGATCCTCCCCGGGCAGTACGGCCGGTACGGCTGAGCACGGCGGGCGCCGCGCCCGCCCCGCGGTGCAGGTGCAGGTGCAGGCACAGGGCTCAGGCGCCGGCCGTCCCGCGGACCCGGCGCCACACCGTCGGCGCCGCGCCGATCAGCACGGTCAGCGCCACCGCCGCGACCACGCCCTCCCACGGCTCGCTGAACAGCGAACCGCCGAGGATCCCGATCAGCTGGTACGTCACCGCCCAGGCGATGCAGGCCGGGAGATTGCCCCGGGCGAACAGCCGCAGCGGCCAGTCCGCCATCAGACAGGCCAGCATCACCGGGATCCGCCCCGCGGGCACCAGCCGGGACAGCACCAGGACCGCCACCCCGTGCTCGGCGAGCTGGTTCTGCGCCCCCGTCAGCCGGTCCTCGGGCGCCCGCGCCCGGATCGCCTCCAGCCAGCGCGAACCGTTCTTCGAGCGCATCCCGCGCCGGCCCAGCCAGTACAGCGCCACGTCGCCGAGGAACGCGGCCAGCGACGCCGTCACGAAGACCGCCGCCAGGGCGAACGGCGCCGTCTGATGGAAGGCGACCACGGCCGCCGAACTCACCAGCGCCCCCGTCGGCACCACCGGCACCAGCGCCCCGATCAGCACCAGCAGGAACAGCGACGGATAGCCCAGCGCCTGCTGTGTGGACTCCGGCGGTACGGTCCGCGCGACGGCGGACAGCACCGGGGCTGCCGACAGCGACGTCAGGGCCGGACGTATCACGAGGTGACCCCCAGGCGCACGCTCTCCCCGTGTTCGAGCCGGTGCACCACGACCTCCGGCGCACACTCGGCCGCAAGGCGCACGAACTCCTCGCCGGGCGCGTGGAACTCGTGGGGGCGCACGGCGTCCAGCCCGATCGGCCAGTACGTGCCGTAGTGCACCGGCACAGCGCTGCGCGGCGAAAGCCGGGCGAGTGCCTCGGCCGCCCGCCCGGCGTCCAGATGCCCTTCACCGAGGTACGGGCCCCAGCCGCCGACCGGCAGCAGTGCCGTGTCGACCGGACCTACCTCCTCGGCCATCGAGTCGAACAGCCCCGTGTCCCCGGCGAAGTAGGTGCGCGCCTCGCCCGTCACGACGTAGCCGAGCGCGGGGCAGTGGCGCGGCCCCACGGGCAGCCGCCGCCCGTCGTGCCGGGCGGACACGGCACGCACCACGAGGGCGCCGACCGCCGTCTCGTCCCCGGGGGCCATCTCGTGCAGGTCCAGGTGGGTGAGCCGGCGGAGTCCGGGGACGGCGCGCGGGGCGCCCCGGGGCACCAGCAGGCGCGTGCCCGGCGCGAGCCGACTCAGCGACGGCAGGTGCAGATGGTCGGCGTGCAGATGGGAGACGAGGACGACGTCCGCGCGCCGGGCGTCCGCCGGGGGCAGCGCGCCACGGCGCCGGCGCAGATGCGCGAGCCGGCCGGTGAACAGGGGATCGGTGAGTACGCGTACGTTCGAATCCTCGACCGCGCAGGTCGCGTGGCCCCACCAGGTGATCTCCACCGGCACCTCTTTGCCTCCTTCGCGCGACTCCCCGAAGCCTACGGGCAGGAGTAGGGTCGGCGGCGAAACCCGGAGGTGAGGGGGACGCCATGGGAGAGGTGCAGGGTGCCTCCGGCGGGCCGGACGCGGTGCGCGTGACGGCGATCGCGAGCCTGACACCCTTGGAGGAACTGGACGACGACCCTTTCCTGGTGGACTCCCGCAGCCAGCACGCGATGTGCGCGCGCTGGGCCGCCGAGCGGGGATACGTGGTCGCCCGGGAGCTGCTGGTGTGCGGGCTGCGCCCCGACCACGTGGTGCTGTGGGACGGTGTGCGGCCCGGCGTGGACCTGTTCGTGGCACCGAGCCGGCGGGTGCTGGAGAGCGCGCTGTCGTCGGTCGAGGAGTTCACCGCGGAGGCCCGGCGGCGCGGGGTGCGGGTCGAGACGGTGGGGCGGGCCGAACCGCTGTACGACGCGCAGATGAAGGCGCGGGTGCACCGCCGGCTGTCCATGCCGACGGCCGGCTACGACGGCCGCTGACCCGGATCCCGACGGTCGGCTTCGGCGGGCGCTGACCCGGATCCCGGCGGCCGGGTTCGGCGGATGCTGACCCGGATCCCGACGGCCGGGTTCTATGGGTGCCGACCCGGATCCCGACGGACATCGTCACGCGGTTCGTCATCCCGCCTGTGGCAGGGTGGAGGGGTGAGGGCCCGCGGCCGGCGTGGGGCCGGGACGCGAGGTGTACGGGCTGTGCGGGACGTGCGTTGGCGGCGGATCCTCAGTCAGACCGGGCGGAGCATCGTGGTGTGGGCCGTCTCCACGGTCACCATGCTGGTTCTCGCGGGCCTCCTGCCGGACTTCCAGCTCCAGTCCGCCGACGGTGACAGCGCCACCAGCATCGCCGTCACGGCCGCGTTCGGCGCGGGCTTCTTCGGTCTGCTCTCGGCCCTGGTGTGGCCCCTGCTCGTACGGCTCCTGCTGCTGGTCCCCGCCTTCGTGCTGGGCCTGCTGGTCTTCTTCCTCAACGGCTCGCTGCTGCTGCTGGCACTGCGCCTGACGCCGTCCGGCAGCAGCGAGGCGGCTCCCGAGACCGCGGTCGTCGTCGCCGCCGTGATGTCCGCCGTCGCCTCGGCCACCGGCGCCGCCCTGGCCGTGCGCGACGACGAGGCCTACCGCCGCCGTCTCTCCCGGCTCGCCGTCCGCCGCCGCCGGGGCGGCCCGCCCTGCCCGCAGACCCCCGGCACCGTCTTCCTCCAGTTCGACGGCGTCGGCCACGACGTGCTCATGGACGCCGTCCGCAAAGGGCTGATGCCGACCGTCGCCGGCTGGCTGGGCACCGGCCCCGACAAGCCCCCCACCCCGTCCACCCACCGGCTGACGTCCTGGCGCACCGACTGGTCCAGCCAGACCGGCGCCAGCCAGCTCGGCATCCTGCACGCCAGCAACTTCGACATCCCCGCCTTCCGCTGGTACGAGAAGGACAGCCGGGAGGTGATGGTCTGCAACCGCCCGACCAGCGCCGCCGAGCTCCAGCGCCGCGCGGTCGAGCGCACCGGCGACGGCGGACTGCTCACCCTGGACGGCGCCAGCCGCGGCAACCTGTTCGGCGGCGGCGCCGACGAGCAGGCGCTCGTGCTGTCCATCGCCATCGGCCGCCGCGGCAGCCGCACCCGCTCCCGCTCGGGCTACTTCGCCTACTTCTGCGACCCCGCCAACGCCGTGCGCACCGCGCTGTCCTTCGTCGCCGAGGTGGGCCGCGAGATCCACCAGTCGACCCGCGCCCGGCTGCGGGGGCAGCTCCCCCGGGTCAGACGCGGCGGCCTCTACCCCCTCGTCCGCGCCTTCGCGACCGTCGTCGAACGGGACGTCGTCGTCGCCGCGGTGATCGGCGACATGCTCGTCGGCCGCACGGCCGTCTACGCCGACCTGGTCGCCTACGACGAGGTGGCCCACCACTCCGGACCGCACAGCCGCGACGCCGAGCAGGTCCTGCGGCGCATGGACCGCTCCCTCGCGCTGCTCGGCAAGGTCGCCGAGCACGCCCCGCGGTCGTACCGGATCGTCGTCCTGTCCGACCACGGGCAGAGCCCCGGCGAGACCTTCCGCTCCCGCTACGGGCTCACCCTCGGCGACCTGGTGCGGGCAGGCTGCGGGCTGCCCGTCCCGCGCCGGGCCGACCGCACCCTGGCCCACGCCGTCGGTGCCGCCCGCGCTGGCGAGCCCCCGACCGGCACCGAGGCCCGTGCCGCGGTCCGTGCCGCGCTGCACCGCCCGGTCGAGGAGGAACGCCACGACCGGCACCGCCCGGCCGGCCGCCGCTCGGACCCGGTCGTGCTGGCCTCCGGCAACCTCGGCCTGGTGTCCTTCCCCGACGTGCCGCACCGGATGACCAGGGAGGAGATCGACGCCCGCCACCCCGCGCTGCTGCCCGCCCTAGCCAACCATCCCGGCATCGGCTTCCTCCTCGTACGCAGCGAGGAGCACGGCGGTCTGGTCCTCGGTCCCGGCGGCGCGGAGATCCCGCTGGACCGGCTCGACGAGGCCCCCGGGCCGCTGGCGGTGTTCGGGCCGGGTGCCGCCGACGCCGTCCGCCGCACCCACTCCTTCCCGCACACCGCCGACATCATGGTCAACTCCTGGCACGACCCCGCCGCCGGCGAAGTCCTCGCCTTCGAGGAGCAGATCGGCTCGCACGGCGGCCTCGGCGGCGCCCAGAGCCGGCCCTTCCTGATGTCGCCGCTCGCCTTCTCGGCACCGGTCGAGGACGGCGCCGAGCTCGTCGGCGCCGAACACGTCCACCGGGTGCTGCGCCGCTGGCTGCGCGAGCCGGACGGCCCCCAGGTGCCCTTGGCGGAGGGACCGCGGAGCGCGCGGCAGCCGGACGGGGAGGGGCCCACGGAGCCGGACGGCCGGGAAGGCCAGGAGGAGTGCGCGGCCTGAAGGCGAGCGGCCGCACCGCCGGACGGCTTGACGGCGCCGCACCGCCGGGCGAGCGGCCCGCACCGCCGGGCGGCCTGACGGCGAGCGGCCCGCACCGCCGGGCGCCAGCAGCGCGCCGCCCGATAAATCGGCTGCGCGGGCGGACGCGTACGCACACACTGTTCGCGTCCTGCGGCACGCACCACGGCGCGCCCGCCCCCACCCCCCGCAAGGAGTCCCTGCTTTGCAGGCTGCCGTCACCGTCACGCCCGCCCGCCTCCCGGAGCTGCTGCTCGGCCTCGCCACCGTGCGGCCCGTCTTCGTCTGGGGCGCCCCCGGCATCGGAAAGTCCTCCCTGGTCAGGGAGTTCGCCGAGTCGCTGGGGCTGGAGTGCGTGAGCCTGCTCGGCACCCAGCTGGCGCCCGAGGACCTGATGGGCGTGCCGCAGATCCGGGACGGACGCTCGGTGTTCTGCCCGCCGGAGGCGATCGCCCGCGACCAGCCGTACTGCCTGTTCCTGGACGAGCTGAACGCGGCCTCGCCGGACGTGCAGAAGGCGTTCTACTCGCTCATCCTGGACCGCCGTATCGGCTCCTACGAGCTGCCCGCGGGCTCGATCGTCATCGGCGCCGGCAACCGCGCCACCGACAACGCCCTCGCCCGCCCGATCGCCTCGGCGCTCGTCAACCGTCTCACCCATGTGCACCTGGAGGCCTCCGCCAAGGACTGGCTCGGCTGGGCCGCCGCCAACGCCGTCCACCCCTGGATCCTCGACCACCTCACCGACCGGCCCGACCACCTGTGGTCCCGGCCGCCCAAGACCGAGGAGCCGTTCTCGACGCCCCGCTCCTGGCACATGCTCTCCGACGCCCTGCACTCCTTCGGCCGCGACCTCGACGAGGACACCCTGAAGGTCCTCGCGCACGGCACGCTCACCCCCGCGCACGCCGTCGCCTTCTGCGGCTACGTCAAGATCGTACGCAGCCGGTACGGCATCGAGGCCGTCCTCAGGGGCGACGCCCCCTGGCCGCACCGCGTCGAGGACCGCGACCTGCTCTACTACCTCGCCGACTCGTTCCGCGGCCGGCTCCTCAAGGAGCTGCCGGCCGACAAGGAGCACATGCCGGCGAGCGGCCGGCAGCTGGCGTACCGCGCGAAGTCGCTGCTCGTGCAGCTCGCCGAGATATCCGTCGAGGTCGCCCAGACCGTCATCGCCGCCGATGCCGAGGGCAACCCGGTGCTGCCCGCCTGGTTCCTGGTCGAGGCGGCCCGCGACATGCCCCGGCTGGTGGAGGCGCGCCGGTGAGCCGGGAGCGCGGCCGCAAGAAGCGGGACGCCGCCGCGGAGGCTTTCGCCGAGGGGATGCGGCTGTTCCGCGCCAACCCGGCGCTGGCCGCCCTCGACCTCAGCGTCTGCCGTGCGGAGGACTGTCCGCTGACGCCCCGGGACGGCCTCGTGCGCGCCGACTCCGCGGGCGTCCTGCACGCCCATCCGGCCAGGGTCGCCGACCCGGCGCACTGGGCCTGGTCGCTCGCCCACGCCGGTCTCCATCTGGGCTTCGGGCACCTCCCCGCGGCCCGGGGCGAGCGGGTCCAGCCCGACCGCCACGAGCTCGCCGCCCGCTGCACGGTCGTCAACCGCTTCCTGCTCACCTTCCCCGTCGGCACCGTCCCGGACGAGCTGCCGCTGAGCTACCCCGACGGCGACGAGGAACGGCTCGCCGCCCGCTGGCGGCGCACCGGACTGCCCGCCGTGTACGAGCACTGCGGTACCGCGGGCACCGAACCGGACCAGCTGCTCGTGCCGGCGGTGGGCTGGTTCGGCGGTCACCTCCCGGACTGGCAGCTGGCGTTCGCGGGCGCGCTGACCCGGACCGTGTCCGCCGCGATGGACGTGGCGGGCGGCCGGCGCGACACCCTCGACGGCGAGGCGACCGGACGGCAGCCCTGGGAGCGGGCACTCGGCTGGTTCATCTCCTCGTTCCCGCTGCTCGGCGGGATCGCGGCGGGCATCCGGCTCGTCGCCGACGCCGAACTCGCCCGCGCCCACGGCATCGCGGTCGCCGCCGTCGACGCGGAGGCGGGCGAGATCTACATCAACCCCGTCCGGCGGTTCGACGACGAGGAATGGTGCTTCGTCCTGGCCCACGAGATGCTGCACGCCGCCCTGCGGCACGGCGACCGCTGCGGCGGCCGCGACCCCTACCTGTTCAACGTCGCCTGCGACTACGTCGTCAACGGCTGGCTGTGCGAGATGCAGGTCGGCACCATGCCCGACGGACTGCTGCACGATCCCTCCCTCACCGGGCTGTCCGCCGAGGAGGTCTACGACCGTATCGCCGTCGACCTGCGCCGGCTGCGCCGGCTGGCCACCCTGCGCGGCAAGGGCGTGGGCGACGTCCTCGGCGCCCCGCTCGGCCCGCCGCGCGACCACGTCGACCTCGACGGCTTCTACCGCCGGGGCCTCGCCCAGGGCCTCGACCTGCACGAACGGCAGGAGCGCGGCTTCCTGCCCGGCGGTCTCGTCGAGGAGATCCGCGCCCTCTCCCACCCGCCGCTGCCCTGGGACGCCCGACTGGCCCGCTGGTTCGACGAGTTCGTACCGCGTCCCGAGCCCGTCCGCTCCTACGCCCGTCCGTCCCGCCGCCAGTCCGCCACCCCCGACATCCCGCGCGCCGGACGCCACTTCCCGCCCGAGGAGGTCGCCCGCTGCACCTTCGGCGTCGTCCTCGACACCTCCGGTTCCATGGACCGGACCTTGCTGGGCAAGGCCCTCGGCGCGATCGCCTCCTACGCCGAGGCCCGGGACGTCCCGGCCGCGCGGGTCGTCTTCTGCGACACCGTCCCGCACGACGCCGGCTACCTCCCGGTCAGCGAGATCGCCGGGCGGGTACGGGTGCACGGGCGCGGCGGTACGGTGCTCCAGCCCGGGATCGACCTGTTGCAGCGGGCCGGGGACTTCCCGCCCGGCGCGCCCGTCCTCGTCATCACCGACGGCTGGTGCGACGTGCTGCGGGTGCGGCGCGAACACGCCTATCTGATCCCGCAGAGCGCGCGTCTGCCGTTCACCGCGCGCGGGCCGGTGTTCCGGGTGCGCTGAGCCGGAATGTGATCGGATGGTGCGCAGGAATCCCGGTACCGGGAACCCACGCGAAAGGAAGAACCGTGGCAACCACGCGCTCCGCACACACTGTCTGGGAAGGCAACCTGCTCGAGGGCAACGGCGTCGTCACCTTCGACTCCTCCGGCATCGGCCAGCAGGCGGTGTCGTGGCCGTCGCGCGCCGAGCAGGCCAACGGCAAGACCAGCCCCGAGGAGCTGATCGCCGCCGCCCACTCCAGCTGCTTCTCCATGGCCCTCTCGCACGGCCTGACCGGCGCCGGCACCCCGCCCACCAAGCTCGTCACCTCGGCCGACGTGACCTTCCAGCCGGGTACGGGCATCACCGGCATCCACCTCACCGTCGAGGGCGCGGTCCCCGGCATCGACAACGACGCGTTCGTCGCCGCCGCCGAGGAGGCCAAGAAGAACTGCCCCGTCAGCCAGGCCCTGGCGGGAACCACCATCACCCTGTCGGCGAAGCTCGCCTGATCCGGCTGATCCACCTGATCCACCTGATCCGGCTCATCCACCTGAACCGCCGGATCCGCTGAACCGCTGATCCGTCCGATCCGGCGGAACGTACGCCCGCCTGCGCGGACCGCCCGGC